>CAUTLL010000007.1:0-14015 GCA_963539275.1 uncultured Flavobacteriaceae bacterium | reverse complement strand
TACTAATAATATTCTGCTCTTCATTTTTTTAATCTAATATTTTGTTTAACGATTTTTTCTATATCGGAAGTTTTACGATAAAAGTACTTCCTTTTCCTTTCACAGACTCTACCAAAACTTGTCCTCCATGTAATTCTATGATTCTCTTCACATAGGATAATCCCAGTCCTTGCCCTTTCACATTATGAATATTTCCTGTTTCTTCTCTGAAGAATTTTTCAAAAATTTTCTTTCTATTCATAGTTTCCATTCCCATTCCCTTGTCCGAAATTTCTATCACATATTTATTACCTTCATTTTTAGTTTTTATTTTAATTTCAGGGTTTTCTGGAGAATATTTATTTGCATTATCCAGCAAATTTACCAAAGCGTTGGAAAGGTGAAATTCATCTACTTTCAAATGATAGTTTTCCGCTGTAAATTCCTGAATTAAAGTTCCGTTACGCTCTTCCACTATAATCCTAAAAGACTCTGTCAATCCCTGTATTAGTTCCCTTATATTAGTCTGCTTCAGGAAAAGTTTCATTTCATTTCTTTCTAATTTAGACATATTGAGAACATTCTCCACTTGTTTCTTCATTCGGATATTTTCCTGCTTAATAAGTTGAGAATAATACTTCACTTTATCGGGATTTGTTGCTATTCTGTCATTATTCAAAGAATCCGTTGCCACCGAAATCGTTGCTAAGGGAGTTTTGAACTCATGTGACATATTATTGATAAAATCCGTTTTAATATCTGCTATTTTCTTTTGCCTCATCATATAATTAACCGAAATGATGTAAATCCCTAAAATGATTAAAAGCGACAGGCCCATTCCCAACAACATAAAGAAATTATTCTGTGCCAAAGAGTAATCTTTTGTCGGAAAAATCAGAGATAGAGTATAAATTGTCTGTTCTTTACCATCTGTAAATAACGGGTAAGAATAATGTGTTTTATTCTCATTTCCTTTTTTAAAAATTTTATTAACCACAGAGGTCAATTGATTATCTTTATCATAAATCCCAAAACCAAAATCAGCATTTATCCCTTGCATCCTCAATTCTCGGGTCAATACAGAATCTATCAACTTCATATCTACACGCCTTTCTATAGGAATATTAGAGGCATTCAGTTTTGCAAATTCTTTTAATTGATAAGTGTTATCCCTTACCGTTTCTGTAATTTCAGAGGTCAAAACCTGAGGAGACGAGTTTTTTTTCTTGATGCTAATCAACCCTTCATCAGTATACATTTTCATCAGTTCCAAACTATCCCCACTTTGGGAAATTGGAATATGCTGACTTTCCACTATTTTTTTAGAAAACAAAATCTGCTTCTTTGTTGCCGAATCTGTAACCTGTTGAATATAAGTTTCCGTAGGTTGCTCTTTTGTCGAGATCACATTCTTTCCGAAATTAGGAAATTCTGTATTCAAATATTTATCAATCTCTATTTCAGATATTTTTTGTGTAGATTTTTCTAAAACACTATATACCTTATTAGAAAAATCTTGCTCCAATGCCACATAATATCCTCTCAACCAATATAATTGTAAAGAAACAAAAGCAACCAAGGATACCGTCATAGCGATGGATAAAATTATAATAAAACGATTATTCATTTACTCCAATCTCTTCTAAAAAAATAAATAATTACAAACATTATACCACAAAGTTTATAAATAATTTGTTAAAACGGAAATTTTTAACAAAATTTTATTAAAAATATCACATCTTTTTCATTTCACTTATAAATTAAAAAGCTCTTCATCTATAAAATATTGAATGATGGCTTTTTTCATAAGAAGCTGCTGTTCGTTTGGTTTTAATGTAGGTAATGGCTGTAATTCCTCAAAATGAGGATACCCATCATCATCATAATGAGAAAACTTATAATACCCAAAAGGTTCTAACAAACGACATACAGCAATATGTAACAAATTAATTTTATCATCTTTAGTATATTTTTGCTTCCCACTTCCTAATTCTTGCACTCCAATTAAAAACAAAAGTGTCTCCACAGGCGGATTTCTCTCAACATCAAAATTTGCAACAAAAAAATCCTCTACCCTTCCCCAAAGTTTAGCTTCATTATTCATCATTATTATTTTTTATCTATCATTAACAAAAACGCATACTCCAACGCTTCCTCTTTTAAGCTTTCAAACCTCCCAGACGCTCCACCATGCCCAGAAGTCATATCTGTTTTGAAGATTAATACACTATTATCTTTTTTCAAGTCACGAAGTTTCGCTACCCATTTCGCCGGCTCCCAATACTGCACTTGACTATCATGAAGGCCAGTGGTTACCAATACATTAGGATAACTCTTCTCTGTAATATTATCATAAGGCGAGTAAGATTTCATGTATTCATAATATTCTTTATCATTAGGATTTCCCCACTCGTCATACTCCCCTGTTGTCAACGGAATACTCTCATCTAACATCGTTGTTACGACATCTACAAACGGAACTTGTGCTACAATGCCATTGAACAACTCTGACTCCTCATTTATAACAACTCCCATTAATAAACCTCCCGCACTTCCTCCCATCGCATAGAGATGATTGGAGGATGTATAATTTTCTTTAATTAAAAACTTTGCTGCATCTATAAAATCATAAAAAGTATTTTTCTTTTTAAGCATTTTTCCATTTTCATACCAATCTCTTCCTAAATATTCACCACCACGAATATGAGCAATCGCATAAATAAAACCTCTATCTAACAAGGACAATCTCACACTGGAAAAAGATGCATCTACCGTATGCCCATAACTTCCATAACCATACAATAATAATGGTGTTTTCTCACTCTTTGGCGTATCTTTATGATATACTAAAGATATTGGTATTTCAGCTTCTCCACCACGAGAGTCAGCCCATACCCTCTCCGAAATATAATTTTCACTTAAAAATTTTCCTCCTAAAACCTCTTGCTGTTTCAATAAACGAGCCGTTTTTTCTCTCATATTATATTCATATGTAGAACTTGGCATCGTGAGTGAAGTATATCCATAACGCAAAATCTCCGTATCAAACTCCAAATTTAGTCCAATATACGCCGTATAAGTAGGGTCATTGAATGGTAAATACCAAGAAGTTTTATTTTTATAATCAAAAATATTCAATTGCAACAAACCTTTCTCTCTCTCTTCTAAAACTAAATAGTTCTTAAAAATTTCAAAACCTTCTAACAAAACTTCTTTACGATGAGGAATAACCTCTACCCAATTCTCTTTATAAGGAGTATCAACCGATGTTTTTACTAATTTGAAATTATAATCTCCTCCTTCATTCGTTAAAATATAAAAATCATTTTCATAATGCTCCACCGCATATTCCAAACCTTCTTCTCTCGGCTGGATAATCTGCCATTCGGCAAAAACATCAGCAGCGGGAATAAAACGGTGCTCATCCGAAACCGTAGACGAACTCGCTATGAAAATATACTCCAAAGATTTGGTCTTAAACACTGACACATCAAAAGCCTCATCTTCCTCATGAAAAACCAAAATATCTTCTTCTTGACTCGTTCCTAAACGATGTCTATAAATTTTATAAGCCCTCAAATGCTCATTCTTTCGAATATAGAAAAAATGTTCATTATCATTAGCCCACACAATTCGTCCTGTAGTATTTTCTAACTTTTCTTCTAATTTTTCTTTGGTTTTCAAATTTTGAATATGAATCGTATAAATTCTACGCCCAGTAATATCCTCAGAATAAGCCATTATTTCATTATTTAACGAAATTGAAATTCCGCCAACATCATAAAAATCATGCCCATCTGCTAATATATTCACATCTAACAAAAGCTCCTCTTCGTTTTCTTGACTCTGATATTTTCGAGTGAAAATGGGATACTCCGCACCTTTTTCGTAACGCGTTATATACCAATATTCATTGAAAAAATAAGGCAAACTTTCATCTTCTTCCTTATAACGAGATTTCATCTCCTCAAACAGCTCCCTTTGGAGTAACTCTGTATCTTTCATTACAAAATCACAGTATTCATTTTCTTGCTCCAAATACTGTATCACCTCTGGATTTTCTCTCTCATTGAGCCAATAATACGGATCTATTCTTACCTCTCCGTGAGCTGTAAGCTTTTTATTTATTTTTTTTGCTTTTGGAATGTCCATTTCGATATTAAATTATTCCTTCTAAAAAAGACAACATCTCCCCTACCAACAAGGAAGATGCATTGTCTCAAATATTAATCATAAAAAAATCTTATTTCTGATTTTCTAAAAATTTCTCTATTGCCATCACCATAGATGGAGTTTCTTTCGTTGGAGCCATCACATCTACTCTCAATCCTGCTTCTTCCGCCGCTAGTAAAGTTCCTTGTCCAAAAACACCGATTTTCATTTCCCCTTGATCAAAATTCTCAAAATTCTTAAACAATGACTTAATCCCCTGCGGACTAAAAAACACTATCATATCATAATTTTTTAAATCCAAATCAGATACATTGCTACTTACCGTTTTATACATGATTGCCTTTGTCCAATCTATCCCTGCTTTATTTAATGTATTAGGAATATCATCTCCCATAACATCAGAACAAGGCAAAAGATACTTCTCCGAAGGATACTTCTTGAACAAGGGTAACATATCAGCAACTGTCTTCTCTCCGAAGCTTATCTTTCTTTTTCTATATACAATATGTTTTTGAAGATAATTTGCTACAGCTTCAGACTGACAAATATATCGCATACTATCTGGCACTTGAAAACGAAGCTCTTCTGCCAATCTAAAATAATGGTCTATCGCCCCTCTACTCGTAAAAATAACTCCTGTATATTGAGAAATATCCACTTTTTGCAACCTAAATTCCCTTGCTTCCACACCAGACACCTCTATAAAAGATCTAAAATCTATCTTTACTTTTTCTTTCTTTACAATCTCTGAATAAGGAGAAGACTCCGTGTTGGGAGCTGACTGAGATACCAAAATTGACTTCACTCTCATCTCTGTAATATCAAATTATTTTATGCTAAAATATAAATTTCCAAACAGCCAATAAAGGTAAAATTTGGAGCGTGCAAATGTACAAAATTTTATAATACCATTCTTCAGGCAATGGTTTATTCTTGTGAAAAATATAGAAAATAATTTTTGCGACTAATAGTAATACCATTAAAATCAAATAGTAAACAAAAAACTCCCGCCTATTTATAGAAAAATAATAATGAATAATACATAAAACAACCAATAATAAAGACTGAACAAAATAGAATTTTTGAGCCACAAACCCTAACACTAAATACTTCTGCACCTGTCCGATACTCTTATAAAACAATGCTGTAAGAATAGATTTTACAAAGTAAAACAATAATAAGACACCAAGCATTACCCCTATTTTGTTCAATACAAAACCATTAATATCAAAGTCTAAAACAACACTAGGAACCAAAGGAATATATTGAGAAAATAACACCGATAAAACCACAATATATCCAGCACTGATTCCCAACCAGAACAAAAATAAATTCTGAACTTCTTTATAATCTTGTCGTAAATATCCCAAAATCGATTGCCCTCTTTGCAAACCATTAAACAAAACCAAATACATTGCAATCACTATGAGTATTACCAAAATAACCCAATCATGACTTTCTACGATTCTTACCACCTTTATATCTTAATTTATTTTTACATTTTCAAACGGACTATTTAGCGTATGTCCAAAAAACGATTCTATAATTACCGCAAACTTATAATCTTTTTGCTCCAATGTTTCTGGCACTCGGAATTTTAACTTACCCTTTATTTTATTTCCAGATTTTATTACCCCCAATGGCTCTGAAAACTCAGCATTTTCTATCACATAATTTCTCTTCAAAATTAAAAAGACAACTTTCAATTTTAACGAAAACACATTATACTGAAAATCAATATCATGTTTAGTAGGATTTTCTATCTCAATAGGGATCTCCAAAATATCCCCCGAAGTTAAAATACGTTTATCCAAATTATATTTTATCCTTAAACGATTAGAGGTTTGCAAATTTTCCATAAAAAAACCTTCTAAACCATAACGAGGAAAATGATAAGTTTTCACTCCCTTAGGAATTCTATCATCACCTTTATCTAAAACCACAAAAACTCTCTTATTATGCCAAAGTTGTTCTTTTTGCCAAAAATCATATTGAGTCTGCCTATTTTCTATAGCACTTACTGTGGTAGACAATGGTTTTCCTGTATAAAACTCATAAGCAGCTGCATCTTGAAAAGAGGAATTAAACACCACAGGAAAATTCCCTGCTATTTTTTCTATATCTTTATAAAAAGACTCCCGATCTGCATAACCAAATTTCTCAGAAAAATCTGTCAGCAAAACTATCCTAGCTAATATAATCAATAACACCGACCCCGCTACAAATCTAAACACACACCTCTTAACCTTTTCCCATTTCATAACCCCTTCAACCAATATTATGATCATAGGAATAGAAGCTACAGAAGTCCAGTGTGCCTCTGCCCTTCCTTTAATCGTTGTTAAAGCAAAGAAAGAAATTATTCCAACAATCAAAAAATACAACGCCCTATCATAAGTATTTTCAGGACGATATTTCCATAAAATAAAAAGCACACCTCCCAAAACAAAAGGGTTAAAGACCCCCAATTGACCCGGTATAAACTCCAAAACATATTTAATATCAAACCCTAAACTTCTTGCTACCAAGTGAAATTTCAAACTAGAAAAATCCGTATAATATTGCCATAAAATATGAGGAATTAATAAAAATAATGCTAAAATCCCCGAACTCCAAAATCGAACATTTAACAATAATCTCAAATTAGATAAAACCACCAAGCCCACGAATAAAACCCCATGATATTTTCCATACAGCATCCCTGACATTGCTATCGCTAAAAGAAACACTGACAACCAATCTTTTAATTCTATAAATCTTCGGTAAGCAAATAAGAATAACGAAGCGAAGAAAACCAATACAACATCTGGCGTAGTCGTAAAGGCATACACTGAAAACATCGTCAATACCGATATAATGATAAAAAACGCCCAAACACTTTGTCTTGTTTGCCGATATCTTTCATCAATACTATACCATATCAACAATAGAGTACCTATATTCAAAATCAAAGTAAAAAAACGAACACTCAAATTCCCCTCAAAAAACAGTGCTCCAAGATATGTCAGCACTGCCACAGCAGGAGGATGATCAAAATATCCCCAATCTAAATATCTCCCCCAAACCGCATAATAAAGCTCATCATAGTGCAATCCTGTAAAAACAGCTTGTATCAAATTGAGCAAAAACCACAAGAGAAGCAACAAAAAAAACAATCTATTTACTCTACATTTTTTCATAAAAAATTCATCTCTTTACTTTAACTTTCGCAAAGATAAAAATAATCCAACATAATATTCTCTATAAACACATAATAAAAATAACGACTTGTTTATTAAAAACCTATTATTTTCATGTTAATTTTTCTTTAAGAATTAATGTTTTATCAATCTTTTTTAGATACTTTTGCGGATTAAAATAATTTTACTCATTTTGAGATAAATAAATTATCTTTATATCATAAAGCATGAAAAAACTCGTTATCATACCTACATATAATGAAAGAGAAAATATACAGAAAATCATTTCTGCGGTTTTTTCTTTAGAGCAAAACTTTCACATCTTGGTGGTAGATGACTCTTCTCCCGATGGCACTTCAGACATTGTAAAATCTTTACAATCACAATATCTAGACCAACTTCATCTAAATATTAGAAAAACGAAAGACGGACTTGGAAAGGCCTATCTGCATGGGTTTAATTGGGCTCTGAGAAACAACTATGACTACATTTTTGAAATGGATGCTGATTTTTCACATAATCCCAATGATTTACCTAAATTATTTGAAGCTTGTAAAGAAGGAGATATAAGCATCGGTTCAAGATACTGTAAGGGAGTCAATGTTGTAAACTGGCCCATGAGTAGAGTTTTACTGTCCTTTTTCGCTTCTAAGTATGTAAGATTTATTTTAGACCTTCCTATCCATGACACCACAGCCGGATTTGTTTGCTTTTCTAAACATGCTCTGGAATGCATAGATTTAGAAAAAATTAAGCTCAAAGGCTATGGCTTTCAAATAGAAATGAAATACCGAGCCTACAAGAAAGGACTAAAAATCAAAGAGATTCCTATCATCTTTACCGACCGCACACAAGGAGAATCTAAAATGAGCGGAGGTATTATCAAGGAAGCTATTTTTGGAGTCATCAACCTGAAAATCAAGTCTATTTTAGGAAAATTATAACGATATGAAGAAAATATTTTTTTTGTGGATTTGGATAATATTTTTCGCTTGCTCTGCTCCTACAAAACAGCCCTTAAAAAAACTCAGCAAAGATGAAATGGCAAAAATTATTGCTGATTTGGCTATTTACAACCAAAGCTACATCATTGATAATCAAATTAATTTAGATGAAACCGACCGCTTTGTATTACGAAAGTACCATATCACAACTAAGGACTTCAAGGAAAATTACGAATTTTACACTTTTACCTCATCAAATCTAGATGAAATTTTCCTCAAAGCAAAGAAAATCATCAAAGAGAAAGATCCCAACTTGAAAATTGAAGAATAATCATAAGAATATCAAAAAGAATGCATAAATTTTTTAACATTGAAAAAACAACCAGCGGAAAAGCCCGAGCAGGAAAAATCACAACTGACCACGGAGAAATTCAAACTCCAATTTTCATGCCTGTAGGAACTGTTGCAAGTGTAAAAACAATACATCAACGCGAATTAGAAGAAGATATTAAAGCTCAAATCATTTTAGGAAACACCTATCACCTTTATTTGAGACCAGGCATGGAAACAATGCAAAAAGCTGGAGGACTTCATAAATTTATGAATTGGCATAAACCAATTCTTACCGACAGTGGTGGTTATCAAGTTTTTTCTCTATCCGACAGCCGAAAAATGAGCGAAGAAGGTGTAAAATTTAAATCTCACATTGATGGAAGTTATCATTTTATTTCTCCTGAAAAATCAATGGAAATTCAAAGAAAAATAGGAGCTGATATTTTCATGGCTTTTGATGAATGCACACCTTTTCCTTGTGAATATAATCAAGCAAAACTATCCATGGAGCTTACCCATCGTTGGCTCAAAAGATGTATTGATTGGACAAAAACTCATAAAGAAATTTATGCTCATAAACAAAATATATTTCCCATCGTACAAGGGTCTGTTTATCATGATTTGAGAAAAATATCGGCGGAAAACATTGCAGAAGCAGGAGCAGCAGGTAATGCCATTGGAGGATTATCCGTAGGTGAGCCAGAAGAAATTATGTATGAAATCACCGATATAGTTACTGATATTTTACCCAAAGAAAAACCTAGATACCTCATGGGAGTAGGAACACCTTGGAATATACTGGAAAGTATTGGTAATGGAATAGACATGATGGACTGTGTAATGCCTACCAGAAACGCTAGAAATGCCATGCTCTTCACTTGGCAAGGGGTAATGAATATGAAAAACCTAAAGTGGAAGGATGATTTCTCTCCATTAGATGAATTTGGAACGAGTTTCGTAGATAGAGAATACAGCAAAGCCTATGTAAGACATCTTTTTGTATCAAAAGAGTATTTAGCAAAACAAATCGCATCTGTACATAATTTGGCTTTTTATTTGGATTTGGTAAAAGTTGCCCGAGAACATATTCTCGCAGGGGATTTCTATGAATGGAAAGCCCAAATCATTCCACAACTCAAACAAAGACTATAAACATCTATTAAATTGATTTACAAAATGGGCATTATAGACCGATATATCATCAAGAAATACATTGGAACTCTAACCTTTATGTTACTACTGCTAACTATCGTAGTAGTAGTGATAGATGTCCAATCCAAAACCCCAAGGATAGAAAGCAATGGTTTTACTGTTGGCTATTTTCTAATTAATTTTTATCCTTATTGGATATTATATTTGATTCTTACTTTCATGTCCATTTTGGTATTTGTTTCCATTATTCTTTTCACGTCTCAGATGGCAAATAATACAGAAATTGTAGCGATTATAAGTAGCGGTGCAAGTTTCCATCGTTTTGCTCACCCCTATTTCTTTTCTGCAGGATTTCTTATGCTACTGACCTTGGTCATCAATCATTTTGTCTTGCCTTGGGCTAATGAGAAGAAAAACGAACTTATTATTTACACATTTAATAACCGAGACAGGGAAAAATACACGGAGTTAACCTCCATTTCCACTCAACTCTCAGCCACGGAATATATTTTTATTGATAATTATCATCAAAAAAACCGACAAGGCTCTGGCTACATGTATCAAAAATTTGACAAAAATAAAAAATTGATACACCAAATTATTGCCGCTGATATACATTGGGATGAAAATTCTAAACGATTTATTCTTAATAATTACTTGGAAAAGTATGTTAATAAAAACAACTCCGAAAAACTCTCTCACGGAGAAAAAATGGAACAAGATTTCAAACTATCTCCTGAAGAGCTGTTTCCTAACGATTTACAAGCTGAAAATAAAAACACCTTAGAGTTGCTAGATTTCATTAAAAGAGAACAAACTAAAGGCAATCAAAACCTCAATTCTTATCTTAATGAGCTTCACCAAAGGACCTCTATGCCTGTTTCTATTTTTATTTTAAGCATTCTGGCTCTATCTATTTCTTCTGTTAAAAAAAGAGGAGGAATTGGACTCAATTTAGCCATAGGCATCGTGATTGCTTTTGCATTTATTTTTTCATTTGAAATCCTAAAAATCACTTCATCTAACCAAGCGCTTCCACCACTTTTAGCTATGTGGCTTCCTAATATTTTATTTGGAATTTTGGCGCTATATCTTTATGCGAAAAGAGCAAATCAGTAAAAATAAAACTATTTTTATCCTAATACAACAATTCCATTTCCTTATGATAAAACTTTTTTAATTCGCCATTTTCTAATTCTACCCAAAGAAAGCCTTGTTCATCCACACTCCGTATGATGCCATTTTGTCTCAACCCTTGAATTTCAAAAACAGAAATCTGATCCTTTCTAAATAAATTTTGATTAAATTCATCTAAAACTTGAATGTTTGTAGAATACTCAAAAAAACTCTCTACAAAAAAACAATGCATTTCCTTTGTCCATTTCTCTAAATCAAAAGAAACTCCTGTTTGAGAGAAAATAGAACCTGCTTTAGGTAAATTTTCAAATTTTTCTTGTAAAATATTAATTCCTATACCCACAATAAAAAATTCTTTCTTTGCTATTTTTTTTCTCTCAATCAGCATTCCTGAAACTTTTTTCCCTAACAAAATAATATCATTCGGCCATTTCACTTTAGTTTGTTTCTCTGTCTTTTTGGCAATAAATCGCCGTAAAATATTTACGGTATGAAAATTGAACAAGTGATGAGACATGCTTATTCTTTCACTCAAAAATGCTATAGAAAAAGCCAAATTTTGACACGGAACCACTTCCCAAACATTACCATATTGACCTCTCCCTTTGGTTTGGTCAAAGGTATAAAGCGTTTGCGTATCTTCCTTTTTTAATCCTTCTAAATGATGTAAAATTTCATCATTCGTAGAAGAACATTGAGAGATAGACAGAATTTTATGCATTTTAAGAAAATTTTATCATGCATATTTACGAAAAAAAAGAGATTTTCTATAAAAAAAGAATAACTTTGCAGAGTTACACATATATTGATTTCAATCGTTTAGATTTATGAATAAAAATTTAGAAAAACAGGCCTTAATAGAAAAAATCATTGAAGCCATTCAAGATACACAAGGAGAAAATATTAAAATTTTGGACCTTACTCACATTGAAAACTCTGTGGCAGATTATTTTGTGATTTGCAGTGCTAACTCTAACACTCAAGTAAATGCTATCGCAGGAAATGTAGAAAAAAAGGTAAGAAACGAACTGAAAGACCGCCCTTGGCATGTGGAAGGAGTAGAAAATGCAATGTGGGTTTTAATAGATTATGTTTCTGTAGTGGTGCATGTTTTCCAGAAGCATATCCGAGATTTCTATGATATAGAAGACCTTTGGAGTGATGCAAAAATAACAGAAATAGAAGACCAAAACAATTATTTTAATTAAGAAAAAATGAACAACAAAAGAAGATTCAATTGGTTTTACATCGTCATTATTGTAGCATTGGGAATGCTTTTTTACCCATTGTTACCTTCTTCTACATCTTCATCCAAAAATATTGATGAAAATGAATTTTTTGATTTATTAAAAGAAGATAAAATAAAAGAATTAACTATTTATAGAGATACTTACAAGGCTGATATTTTTCTAACTTCTAACGCTAGAAAAACCAATAGCCAAGATGTGATTTTACCATTTGTACAAGGAGCAAATCCCGATATGACTCTGTCTTATGGAGATTTAAAATATCTCCAGGAGAAAATAGATCGCGTTAAGCAAGAAAATCCCAATGTAAAAACGGCTATACACTTTGAGTTGTCAGGTTCTCAAATGAAAAGTTCTCTAATCACTATGGCAATGTGGATAGGCTTTAGTGCCTTACTTTACTATTTTCTCTTCAGAAAAATGGGTAGCGGTGGCGGTCAAATTTTTAGTATTGGTCGTTCTAAAGCAAAACTTATTAATGAAAATGAAGCAACCATTACCTTTAAAGATGTAGCGGGATTAGAAGGGGCAAAAGAAGAGGTACAAGAAGTTGTAGATTTTTTAAAAAACTCTGAGAAATACACCAAATTAGGAGGAAAAATCCCTAAAGGGGTACTTTTAGTTGGACCTCCAGGAACAGGAAAAACTCTTCTTGCAAAGGCAGTTGCCGGAGAAGCTAAAGTTCCGTTCTTCTCTCTTTCAGGTTCTGACTTTGTGGAAATGTTCGTAGGGGTGGGCGCTTCAAGAGTACGAGATCTATTTGCTCAAGCAAAAGCAAAATCTCCATCTATTATTTTTATTGATGAAATAGATGCTATAGGTAGGGCTAGGGGAAAAAGTAACTTCAGTGGAGGGAATGACGAAAGAGAAAACACTCTAAACCAACTCCTTACAGAAATGGATGGATTTGGAACAGATACTAATGTTATTGTCATGGCAGCAACTAACCGTGCTGATATTTTAGATAAAGCCTTACTCCGTGCAGGAAGATTTGACCGCTCTATCTATGTAGATTTGCCAGAGCTCCATGAAAGGAAAGAAATTTTTGATGTTCATCTAAAGAAAATCAAACTTGATCCGTCTGTAGATAGAGAATTTTTAGCAAAACAAACACCTGGGTTTAGTGGAGCTGATATTGCCAATGTTTGTAACGAGGCAGCTCTTATTGCTGCAAGAAATTCTCATGAAAGTGTCACTAAACAAGATTTCTTAGATGCCGTAGATAGAATTATCGGAGGATTAGAAAAGAAAAATATGGCAATAAAACCTTCGGAAAAGAGAAGAGTTGCTATCCATGAAGCTGGTCATGCCACAATTTCTTGGCTTACAGAGCATGCTTCTCCTTTACTGAAAGTAACGATTGTTCCAAGAGGTCGTTCATTGGGTGCGGCTTGGTATCTTCCCGAAGAAAGACAACTTACCACAACCGAGCAAATGCTAGATGAAATGTGTGCTACTTTGGGAGGAAGAGCTGCAGAGCAAGTAGTCTTTAATAATATCTCAACAGGAGCTTTATCAGATTTAGAAAAGGTAACTAAAAGGGCTCAAGCTATGGTAACCGTTTATGGATTAAATGATAAAATAGGAAATATTTCTTATTATGATAGTTCAGGGCAATCTGAATATAATTTTGGAAAACCTTACTCTGAACAAACAGCAAAAATCATTGATGAAGAAATCTCAAAAATGATAGAAACTCAATACCAAAGAGCTCTTAAAATTTTAACTGATAATAGAGATAAATTAGAAGCTCTAGCTGGAAAATTGTTAGATAAAGAAGTTATTTTCCGTGAAGATTTAGAAGAAATTTTTGGTAAGAGAGCATGGGAGCCTGAAATTTTCCAGGGCCCAGGGGAAAGGGCTTTCCTGGG
>CAUTLL010000006.1:0-15645 GCA_963539275.1 uncultured Flavobacteriaceae bacterium | reverse complement strand
AACATTATGATTTGTGAAAAATCAATTTTGCCTTTTGCTGCCTTGTTTTGATTTTACAGCATAAGCTTCTTCTCCATTGATATTTTCAATGCCTTTAAGCTCATAATTTGCTACTGAAAAGTCTAACTCTGGAAAAACTTCTTTACTTGCATTAAGCATTTCTGCCTTTACTTCTTCTGGTAACGGAACTTTTTGTCCTTGTGCCTGAACAAAACCATCTTTTCCATTAAACACAACTTTATTCATAGTATTTCCCATCATTTTCAATTCAACAATAGATTTTCCTCCTTTTGCTTGAGTTGTAATGAATTCTAAATCCATACCTTGGATTTTTCCCACAGCATTCATTGTAACGGATGTTACTTTATCTACATTTGATTTTCCGCCAATCGCCGAAATATATTTTTCACCGATGGTAGCTACCGTTACATTAGCATCTATTTTTTTCGCTTCAGGTTTTACTGTAGGATTTGCTTCTCTGTCATAATACTTCACAGGATAGCCTAACTTTTCCACACTACCAGCTACTTCACTTGCCTTACCTATGATTACTATTCTAGACTGATTTGGCAAGATATTCTGAGTTACTGCCTTATTTACATCAGAAATCGTTACATTATCTATAGATTTTAAATAATTTTTATAAAAATCTTGGGGTAATTGGTCTATAATTTCATCTATAGCATATTCAGCAATCATCGCAGGATTTTCTAATGCTCTGATAAAATCTCCTTTTCTCTTTGCTTTTACTAAATCAAGTTCTTCTTGAGTAACTTTAGAAATTCCATTTAACTCATTCATAAATTCTATTACTGCTTTATCAGTAACTTCATTTCTAACACTAGCATGAGCTGTAAAATGAGGTATAAATCTACCCGTAGAAAGACTTGAATAAGCTCCGTAAGTGAAACCATTTCTCTCTCTAAGATTTAAAAATAATCTAGACTCTCCTCCAGCTCCCAATATATCATTTCCTAGTACCCCAGCAAAATATAAAGGGTCTTTCTTTTGTAATTTACTGATATTTCCAACTGAAATAACAGACTGCACCGCCGTAGGCACATCTACAAAATTAATCTCCGTTTTTTCCACATTCTGAGCTAAAGGTGCTACACTATGTTTCACTCCAGATTTTTTCCAAGACTTAAATTGCTTCTCTACAATTTTTTTAACCTCTGAAAACTTTACATCTCCTACAATAACTAAATATGAATTATCTGGATTAAAATAATTTTTATAATACTGCTCTACATCTGATAACTCTATTTTACCAATACTCATCTCGGTAGCAAACTCTCCATAAGCTGTATTTTTACCAAAAGTAAGAGCTTTAAATACATTTCTTGATATTTTTGAAGCATTTTTCTCATCAGCCTTTAAAGATTCGAGCATTCTTTCTTTATCACTCTTTATTTCATCTGCTGAAAATTTAGGTGAAATAATAGCTTGAGCCAAAAGATCAATGACTTGAGGATAATATTTAGAAAGTGTATTCACTCTCGCGCCTGACTGTGTGAATGTAATGTTCGCTCCCAAGTAATCTACCTGTTTGCTAAATTCTTCTTTACTAAGTTTAGAAGTTGCTTTTCCTAATTGACTTGCCAAAATAATAGATGTTCCTACCTTTTCTCCTTCATATACTGGTGGATAATCTATAAATAATTCCATATTCACTCTTGGGAGCTTATTATTTTCTACCACCATTACTGTAAGACCATTTTTAAGCTTAAAGGTGTTCGGTTGGGCTACATTTACTATTGGAGTTTCTACCGATTTAGGCATTTTATTGATATCTAAACTCTGGGCGTGAACCATTCCCGAGAATAAAAATGCAGCTGCAATATATTTGATATTTTTCATTGTTTTATTTTTTTTCTGGTAAATAATTGATGATTGCTCTTTGATTCGGATTAAGATATTTCTTCGCTACCTCTCTTAATTCTTCTCTTGTAATGGAACGATAAATTTCAATTTCTTTATTTATTAAATCTGTATTTCCCTTTAATAAATAATTAGTAGCAAGATTATGAGCTATATCTTCCGTAGATGAGTTAGCATTTACAAACCCATTTTCCATTTGATTTTGAAGTTTTTGATAATCCACTTCTGAAATCAGCTCTGTTTGTACTTTTTTAATCTCAGCGTCAATATCTTTTTTCAAAACATCTTTCGTTGTATCTCCCATAGGAATTGTAAAAAACGCAAAAACACCATAATCAGTCATTCCGACATTAAACGCCCCAGCTTCAAGGGCTTTTTTATCTTCATCTACTAATTTTTTATACAAAACAGAAGATTTACCATTACTTAAATAATAACTAAGCATATTCAATACATAAGAATCTCTTTCTGTATCTCCTGGAACTCTATAAACAAAAATATAAGCTGGAATCTGAATATTTGCATCATAATATGTTTCTTCAAACCCTTGTGTGATAGGTGTTTCTTTTGGGAAATTTCTTTCAATTTTTGTTCCTGAAGGTATACTTCCATAATATTCTTTAATCCATTTTTTAGTTTGTTCAGGTTTAATATCTCCTGCCACCACTAAAACAGCATTATTTGGAATATAATATTTCTTATAAAATGCATTAAACTCTTCTAACTGAGCGGCACTCAAATCCTCCATAGAACCAATAGTAGTCCCTTTATATGGATGTTTCTTGAAAGCCGTAGTTAATATTGTATTAAAAATATTACCATAAGGCTGGTTATCCATTCGCAATCTTTTCTCCTCTTTTACCACTTCTTTTTGTGTATCTACACCTATCTGATTGATAACAGGATGCCTCATTCTCTCTGCTTCCATCCATAATCCTAATTGCTCATTATTAGAAGGAAAAACTTCGTAATAATAAGTTCTATCTCCTGTAGTATTCGCATTATTTGTTCCTCCATTTGAAGATACTATTTTGAACCAATCTCCTCTTGCAATATTTTTAGTCCCTTCAAATAAAAGATGTTCAAAAAAATGAGCAAATCCTGTTCTACCTACTGCTTCATCTTTCGCTCCTGCATGATACATTACCGAGGTAGTTACTACTGGAGCCGAATTATCTTGATGTAAAATAACATGCAAACCATTTGGCAAATCATACTCTTCAAATTTAATTTGCTGTGCATCGGCAGTCATTCCTAAAAAGAATAATGATGCAATACCTAAAAATTTATTTTTCATAAAATTCTATTTTTTAGTTTATTAGTGATAAAAATATAAATTTTGTTACAATATAAAAAGATAAATATTATTCATGAATATCAATTAACTGAATATCAATGTTAAAAACAATATTTACAACAAAATAAATTCACTTCGTGGCACCTCCCTATTTTTGTTCAAAAAAGAATTTTGCATAAATTTGCCTTCATTAAATTTAGGTAAATTATGGATTATTTAAAAGGATTAAATAAAGCACAATATGAAGCAGTAACTACTCTACATGGTCCTCTTATGGTACTAGCTGGAGCGGGCTCGGGAAAAACTCGTGTGCTGACGATGCGAATTGCACATCTCATTACTAACGGCATCGATCCTTTTAATATTTTGGCACTTACCTTTACTAATAAAGCTGCTCGTGAGATGAAAACGAGAATTGCTTCCGTTGTGGGTGATAGCGATGCTAAGAGCCTATGGATGGGGACTTTTCACTCTGTATTTGCAAGGATTTTAAGAAGTGAGGCTCATCATCTTGGATTTCCTTCTAATTTTACCATTTATGACCAACAAGATGCACTCAATGTTCTAAAAAAAGTATTGAAAGATATGAACATTGATTCTGATATTTATAAACCTAAAAAAGTACAAGGAAGAATCTCTCAATATAAAAATAACCTTATCACAGTAAGGGCTTATTATAACAATCCTGAACTCATAGAAGCCGATGAACGAGCAAATATGAAGCACATGGGGCAAATCTATCAAAAATATGTAGAAGAATGTTTCAAAAATGGAGCTATGGATTTTGATGATTTACTATTGAGAACCAATGAACTCCTCACTCGTTTTCCAGAAGTTTTAGCAAAATATCAAGACCGATTTCGTTATATTTTAGTAGATGAGTATCAAGATACCAACCACTCGCAATATCTCATTGTAAAGGCATTGGCTTCTAAATTCGAGAATATCTGTGTGGTCGGTGATGATGCCCAATCCATCTATTCTTTCCGTGGGGCAAACATTCAAAATATCTTAAACTTTAAAAAAGATTATCCAGAGGCCATTACCGTTTCTTTGGAACAAAATTATCGTTCCACACAAAATATTGTAAATGCTGCGAATACCGTTATTGCCAACAATTTACAACAATTCAAAAAAAATGTTTTCAGTACTAATGATGTCGGTGAAAAAATCAAAGTCTATCGTGCATTATCTGACGCTGATGAAGCCAACTTCATTGCGGGACATATTTGGGAATTGCATAATTTTCATCAAAAAAAATTCAGTGATTTTGCAATTTTATATAGAACCAATTCACAGACTAGAGCCTTTGAAGACGCTCTAAGAAAGAAAAACATTCCTTATCATATTAATGGAGGACTTTCTTTTTATCAAAGAAAAGAAATCAAAGACCTTTTGGCCTACCTCCGTATTTTAGTGAATAAAAATGACTCTGAAGCATTAACGAGGATTATCAATTATCCCACTCGTGGAATTGGAGAAACTACTCAAAATAAACTAATTGTTTATGCTGATTCTCAAGGGCAAAGCATTGCTCAAATTTTAGACAATTTAGTTTTTCATAGTCCTTTTTTAGGATTAAACAATTCTGCTTTAACAAAAATCAATGATTTTTGGCAAATGATAAAAGCATTTCAGGTAATGCTAAAAACAGAAAATGCCTATTCCGTAGCAATGGAAGTCGCCAAAAAAAGTGGTATTCTAAAAGCATTAAAAGAAGACCAAACTCCAGAAGGTATTTCTCGCTTAGAAAATATCCAAGAATTAATGAATTCAATGCAAGGATTTATTGATGAACAAATCCAATTAGAAGATGGTAATCCAAGCCTTTCTTATTTTTTAGAAAATATCGCTCTATCTTCTGATAATCAAGAAACTAATAATGAAGAAGAACAAGTATCTCTCATGACTATTCACCTCTCAAAGGGGTTAGAATTTCCTGTAGTTTATCTCGTAGGTCTTGAAGAAAATCTATTCCCTAGTTTCATGAGTTCTAGCTCAAGAGAAGAATTAGAAGAAGAACGCCGACTTTTCTATGTTGCTCTCACTAGAGCCGAAAAACAAGCTGTTTTAACCTATGCTACCTCTCGTTTTCAATGGGGGAAAATCACAGATGCAGAACCAAGTAGATTTCTAAGTGAAATTGATACAGAATATTTAGATTTTATCAATCCTGCAATAGAACCAAAATTTATCAACCGTTCAGGTCTAAACTCCAATATCTTTGAGGATGAACCAAGTCCTACTAGAATTTTCCAAAAGAAAGAGATGAAAAAAACTCTTTCACGAAATGAAACTCCTGAACCTACCCTTAGCCCAAGAAAATTAAAACCAATTTCTTCTGCTAAATTTACAACTCCATCAGGTGATTCTTCACAAGATATTCAAGTGGGTGATAGTGTAAGACATAATCGTTTCGGTGTGGGAAAAGTCATCGCTCTCGATGGTTCTGATCCTAATAATGTAAAAGCAAAAATAAAATTTGTACACGAAAAAGGTGAAAAAAATCTTATTCTAAAATTTGCCAAATTAGAAAAATTGTAAAATTTTATTATATTTGCATTTCTTATTGGGGCTGATTGGTTTCGACAGCAAGACCAATGGGTAGATAAGCATGCAGAGAACCGTAGCGCGATCTCTTTAATCCCTTGCTACAAAATTTTAACTGGCAACGAAGAGTATGCTCTTGCTGCTTAATCTGAAGTATAGTAAGACAAGCGTTTTTCCCGAAGTATAGTAAGGAAACAAGATGTCTCACGGAAGCTACGTTCTACAGCGTTCGAGTTTGAGGCATAGGAAATGTAGAAATAAGTCTTTAAGAGCTTTGATTAAAGAACGAAAAAAACAAAAGCTAAGTTGTAAATTGAGTGTCTATTCTCTGTTTACAATCGAAAACTAACAATAGAATAAGCATGTAGAAAGTTTACGTATTGCTTGTTTGGACGAGGGTTCGAATCCCTCCAGCTCCACTAAAACTAAATATAAAATCCCTATTTTATCTTACAAAAGATTAAATTTATCCGTTAATTGACTTTAATTCTATCAGCAGTCTCTACGTACTATGATGGAACACCTAAAAATAAAGTAATACAAATAGAAATCATTTTTCCTGTATGTATACGTACCCAATAAAGCATATTTAGGAGTTTCTACATCATCCTTTCTTTTATTTCTTTTATAATAAATTTTCCTAGTTATTTCATCAAAACTGGAATGATGAACCAATAACTTTTAAGAAACTTCAGTGATACAAAAAATATATGTACCTTTGAAGAAGATATATCACCTTGTTGTACTGATAAAACTTACAAGCATAGTTATATGTCATGCAGCACCGTTATGGCAAATGACTTTTGAAATAACTATAACACCTTTTCAATCAAATGATAATAGAGTGACGAAGGTAGTAGAAGATCATGCTACATTTACCTGTACCTCAATTTATTAAATTCGTATATGATAGCAGAAAAATTATTTGAGAATGTCCGTGATAAAGCAAAAGACTTTGGCATGCTCCCCAAAAATGGAGGGCAGGAGGTGAAGGACTCAAAAGAGAATACCATTATTAGAAAAAACTTGCAACCATAGGCGTTTACTGGCGATACTGCATATTTTAGATTCCTCAATCTAGAAGAAGAAACTTCCGGCCCATACTCTGATTTCTCTTTTGTCGTTTTTCCAAATTCAGTAGACAACGTGACGACTTGCGTGGTTTGTCTTGCTGTAGGTTCGTCTGGATTCCGCAACGATTATCAGTTAGCAGCACTCCCTGGTCTTCGCAGAATGTTCCTTAAACTCAAGGGGCAGAATACATTTTTCAAGGCATCTTTTGATGATATAGAAAGTACGTCAACTGATTTGTTGAAAGAAATGCGCGCATCTCACTATCAATTATACAGTGTCATACATAAGTATAGGAATGTTTTGCCCGCTAGTTGCATTGTTAATCTTCAAGAGGAAAATGGAATAAATATCATTTATGCATGGCTGGCTACCTACGCTAAGATACTTCTTGGGGTACAAATGAGAAACAGAGAAAAGAAATAGAGGGTTCCTTGTCAAATATTTCCGTTTCTGATATCCCAAACGAAAAAGAGGATATTAAAGACCTTCTCAAAAAACGTAAGTATATCGTATTGCAAGGAGCTCCAGGAACAGGAAAGACCTATACAGCATTGAATATCGCTAAGGATTACAATCAAACTTTCTTTGAACAATTCCACGCAGAAACGACTTTCTCCGATTTTGTCTACGGTATAGAGCCTAATATGTCAGTTGGCATGTCGCAACCACAGTTCAAAGCTAAGAAAGGTGTGCTTTATCAAGCCATAAAATATGCATCCAAAAACGAGAAAGAAAAAGTGCTACTGATCATTGATGAAATCAACCGCGCCAATTTGTCGAACGTGCTTGGTCCAGTATTTTATCTTTTCGAATATCAATCGGGGATGAGAAACGTTGAAATATCAGTTGGTGATATGACGCTGACTAAACTTCCTGACAATCTTCATGTGATAGCAACCATGAATACCGCAGACAGAAGTTTGGCTGTTGTAGACTTTGCATTGCGCTGCCGCTTTGCATGGTACACTCTCCGCCCTCACGAGATAACACCCGGAAGTGGTAAGAAGTTCATGGAAGGTAGCTACAAAAAAATTGCAGATATTTTCTTCCAATACGCTACTGATGATGAACTTAATCTCCAACCGGGTCAATCTTATTTCATTGTTACCAAACAGGCAACAGTTCTAGAGAAAGAAGAAATGAAGGAGCGTATGATCTATGAGTTAATGCCCTTGATAAAAGAATACTTAGCTGAAAGGTATCTATTGAAAGCGAAAGACTCCTTCTACGACTTATTCCTAAAAGAAACAGGAAAATTGATGTATGAATAAAATACAGGTATTTTCTTTTGGACAGCTAAACACTTTGTCTTCTACGATATGGACTTGCGATAAGGTGAAACAAAGTTGGAAATGGAAAGACCGCTCAATGGAAGCTGTCATGCAGAGATTTATGGATCTGAATCAGAAGAATTTATCCTATCTTGATATTTCTGCATGTGTAGAGTCCGTCAATGGCAAGCCTGCTATTAAGCTCACTACTTCTAGATTTGTTGGTGCAATCCCTATTATTTCTCCTATAAATGGTAAAGCGGTGGGAGATCTAACTGTTACCGGCCGATTTGGAGAGGATGTAGGAGAACTAATAAGTTTACTTGATAGTACTATAAAACCTGAATATTCCGATGAACTTCAGTTGGTTCAGGATTCTCAGATGACGCCACCCATATTTATTGAGTGCTGCAAATACTTGGAACTTTATGAGCAAGCGGAAAAGTTCAAATGGAGAAAGTTTACCAATGAGGTCAGAACCAGCCGCCAACCCAGTGGTTCTACGCTGTGGTCGGAATATGCCATAAGAACAACGCGCAATCCTATGGAATTCTCTGTTTTCCATAACAAATGCAATACTCTGACTACAGACCATCTTGAGTGGCAGCAAATAAACTTTGTACTTCAACTTGCTATATAAGAGCTTGAATATCAGCGTACACCACTTAAAGCGCGCTCTGTATATTCAGCACAGATGACTAGAATGAAGATCAAACTTCGCGATAAAACCTGTAGCCCAACAGATAATATAAAGATCCGAGTTTCAGATCCCTATATAATTAAACAAATTAAAGAATTAGGCAATAGAATCTTATGCAATAGTTCTAATGAGAAATTAGCATGGCGTATGGATTATGCTGAGTTTTTTGAGAGATATATTCAGTAGTTATTGAGCGATGTCTCTAAAAAGAAAGGGGCAAGAGAAGTGAATAATCCTCATTATGATATCCGTATGCGAAATCACCCCTCATGGGCACTTAACTATCTGGAACCAGATATGATTATTCAGAAAGGAGACAAACAGATAGTGGTTGACGCAAAATACAAGAGTCACCTTTTTAATTGGAACAAAGATAGCGAAAATCTCAAGGAAACTTTCCGCCATGATCTTCATCAAATACTAGCCTATTGTTCCTTAAATGGTATGACTCAAAAACAAGCCATACTAGTCTACCCGTTCAGTGATTTTATTTGTCATGAAGTGAACATATACAGTTCAGTCACAACTTCAGAAGCCAAAGTTTTAATAATTGGTATCCGACTAGATAAAAATAAATTAAAGGATGTCAAAGCCAAACTGAATGAGGTTATAAGTTTTAACAATTAAAGAATATACAAATCCACCTCCTAGTCTTAAGCATTTTTTGTCTACTTAACTAGATATTGATAAATGCTCGTTCTTCAGCAATTTATAAGTGCTTTACATTTAAACCTGAGCCTATATTTGAGTTTATAGCGTATATGTTTCAGATAAAAATAATAACACTATATTTGTTTCTATAATATTATTGAGTACTTTTGTGAAAAAGAGTTTTCTTTATGAAAAAAATAAATTTTTATATTATTTTATTGTCTATTTTATTCTACGGATGTTTAGAAACTACAAATTCTAAACAAAATAATAAAAGAGTAATTACAGATTTAGAAAATAGAAATGTAGAAATATCTGATGATATAAAAAAAATAATAGGATTAAATGCAGGAGCTATGAGGTATATCAGTTATATGGGAGGAATTCCATATGTAGTGGGAGTAGAAGATAAGGAACATACTGCTAAAAGGCCGTACAATTTAGCTTTTCCAGAAATAAAACAAAAAGGAATTATAGGACCTCAACCAGGAGGAAATGAGGAACAAATAATGAAAGTCAATCCTGATATAATTTTTTGGGCAGGTTATGCCACCTCCAAAGGTTCTTCGAAAAAAATGCAAGAAAAAACAGGAATCCCCACTCTAACTATAAAAAGTGGAGAACTTGGAGTGGAGAATGATGTTATCTACAATAGTCTTAAAATAATAGGTAAAGTCCTTAAAAAAGAAAATAGAGCGAAGGAACTTATAGCCTATATGGAAAATAATATTAAAGAATTAAAACAAAGAACAAAAACTATTTCTGAAAAAGAAAAACCAAGCGTTTATATAGGAGGATTGTCTTTTAATGGTTCTAGAGGCTTGGGTTCTACCAGAGCAAATTTTGCTCCATTTCAAATGGTTAATGCGAAGAATATTATAGAAAAATTGAATTTTGATAAAACTTATACTAGAACTATTAATATAGATATAGATCAATTGATAAAATGGAATCCTGATTATATTTTTATAGATTCTGATGGTTGGCTTTTAGCCAAAAAAGAAATTGAAAAAAACAAAACAGTTTACTCTACTTTAAAAGCATTTAAAAATAATAATGTATACATTATACCTAGGTATATTAATAATAGTACTAGTTATGATTATGCTTTCATAGATGCGTGGTATGTAGGAAAAATACTTTACCCTGAAAAATTTAAAGATATAAATATAGAAAAAAAAGCAACGGAAATTTTAGAAAAATTTTATAACAAAAAAATTAATCTTAATAACTTTGATTTAGAATTTAAACGAATACAATTAAATTAATTATCTATTCTATGAAAAAATTAACATTACCATTATTCTTTTTATGTGGTGTATTTAATTATGCACAAGAAAAAGAAATCAAAGAAGTTACTATAACCAAAAATATTACCCAACCAACTAAAAGAATTGATGATAAACTATATACGGGTACAGAAATTACAAAAAAGGGGATTCAATCTCTTGGAACAATAGCAAATAGTAATATTTTTACTATCATAAATGTAATACCCTCTGTTACTGTAAATACTACTGATGCTTATGGATTGGGGCAAAATATTATGAGAATAAGAGGAGTTCGTAGTATGTTTACGGGAATGACTATGGAAGGAATACCTAATTATGGACTTTCCCCAATTGGTGCAAGAGAAGATATTTATGATAAAGAAAATTTGGATGCCGTATCTCTTTATAAAGGGGCTGTTCCTGCCGATGTATTTTCGGGTTCTGGCAACAGAGGTGGTGTCATAGATTTATCTTTTAGAAGGTCAAAACAAGATTTTAATGTAGAGCTAAGCCAAGCCTTTGGAAGCAATAATTATAAAAGGTCTTTTATAAGATTTGATACAGGTGTTTTTGAATCTGGAAATTCTAAAACATCTGCTTATGCGTCTTTTTCTTATACCGATGCTGATAAGTGGAAAGGATTCGGAAAACTGGCGACTAGGAAAAACTTTTCTTTCGGATTGACCCATGAGTTTAATGAAAAACTAAAAATGGAGTTGTTCACTACTTATAATCATACTTTTAGAAATGCTTTTCGAGCAATGAATTATAAGCAGGTGATGGATTTTGACACCAGCTATGCTTTTGAATATACTGAGAATTTGGGCAAAACTCCTGCGCAGAACAGATTCTATTATGGATATAACGGCGGAGATTATAAAGTAGTCAATAGTATGATGTCCGTGCAGTACAAACTAAATGACAATCATACATTCAGCATAAAACCTTATTATGCAAGAGAAGACGCTGAATATTCCGCAGGAGCAGGAAATAATGGAAATCCTCTAAGAAATGATAATATAAGAGATTTTTGGCAGGCGGGATTTGTGTTTAGTTATCATGGGAAAACTGATAATCTAAATTATTCTGCCGGAATGTGGTATGAGGCTTCTGATAATCAAGGATACACGATAAATAATAAAATCACTTCGGCAGGCTTGATTCCTACTGGGCAGAATATCTATATAGATGTTCATGGATTAGGGCATTTATATAATCCTTATGTCAAATTAGCTTATAATATAGGAAAATTCAAGGCTCAGGCAGGTCTGAAATACATAGCTTATAAAACACCAGGAAGTACCAGATACCTGCCTTCGGCTGGTAATCCTTTCGTAAGAGCAGTAACCCCATCTGAAGACCTAAGCACAAAAACAAGAGTAAATGATGCTTTTCTTCCTTCTGTGGGAATCGGATTTGAAGCAACTAAAAATTTAGAATTTTATCTTAATTATGGCAAAGGCTATATGAGACAATACTCAGGAGTGACAAACCCTTACCTTAATAACAGAGCTAAATTCTTGGCAGCAGGGCTTACATTACAAAATTTATTAGATAACTGGAAAACAGAGACTTCTGATAATTTTGATTTTGGTATTATTTTTAACTCAAATAGAATTAAACTTAATGCAAATGCATTTTTCACAAGACAAAAAAATATTCTAGCCAATGTGAATAATCCTTTGGTCAATGTGAATTATAACCAAAGCGTGGGACAGCTGGAAGGCTATGGAGCAGAGATAGAAACCTATTTTTCTATCGTAAAAGGACTTTCTCTTTTCGCAAACCCTTCATATACAAAGTTTTACTATAAAGATGATTTAGTATTAAGAGCAGGCGCGGCTAATAAAGTAATAGAACTAAAAGGAAAACAGTCTCCTGCCGTTCCGAATTTCATGCTAAAAGCAGGTCTTCTATATGATTACAAAGGGCTGTATGCCAATACGTTTGTAAATCACACAGGAAGAAGATATGGTGATGCGACTAATAAAGAAAGAGTTGCTGATTTTACACTGTTTGATTTTTCATTAGGATATAAATATAATTTCAGTAAAAAATCAAGTATAGCATTAGGAGCTGAGGTCAAAAATATTTTTGATAAAAAATATGTAGGAATGATAACCTTCGGTGATGAACAGCAGGAGGGAGGAACAGGATATTTTGTAGGAGCACCGAGAACCTTTGTAGGCTCTGTAAGATTAGAATTTTAAGAATTCATCTCATATTATACAGTTTTTTTAATCTTAACTTTGCTGGAGTTATATACGACTTCAGCAAGGTTATTTTAAAATTAAAAGTAATGGAAAAACAATTTTTAAAAGAATACCAAAGCCTTAAACGAAAGAAATTTTTCATTATTTTAGGTTTGGGGATTTTATTGTTATTAGGAATTCATATCGCTATGTTTATAGGTGCTTTTGATATTAATTTGAGTAATATAAAGGATTTTTGGACAGATGAAAACAGCACGGTAAATAAGGTGATTACCCGTATTCGGTTGCCGAGGATTTTTGCTTCTGTGCTTACTGGTGCTGTGCTTTCTATTTCTGGTGTCATTTCTCAAAGTCTTATGAGAAATCCTTTGGCTTCGCCTTTTACATTAGGTATATCTAGTTCAGCGGCTTTTGGGGCCTCGTTTGCGATTTTATTTTTGGTTGATAAAGCAGATTCAGGAAATGTGGGACAATATCTAATCGCTTTTTCCTCTTTTGTGTGGAGTATAGTAAGTATATCGCTCATTATATTTTTATCCAAACTCAAAAATTCTAATCCACAGACGATTATTTTATCAGGAGTGGTGCTGAGCTCATTATTCGGGGCTGGGATTTCTGCGCTGCAATATTTCGCAAATGATGTTCAGTTGGCAAATATAGTTTTTTGGTCTTTTGGTGATATGGGCAGAGCGACTTGGAAAGATATTCTTTTAGTAACGATTTGTTTTCTTCTAGGATTGGCTTATTTCATTAAAAAAAGCTGGAGATATAATTCCCTTAAAACAGGTGATGATTACGCCAAAAGTCTCGGCATAAATCCTGAAAAAATAAGAATAGAAGGAATGGTCATAGCCTCTCTGATGACAGCTATTACGGTAGCTTTCTACGGAATGATAGGTTTTTTGGGGCTTATAGGGCCTCATATTATGAGAAGAATTATAGGAAATAATGAAGTGTTCCTTATCCCTGCATCTGCGGTGTTTGGGGCGTTGCTTTTATTATTGGCGGATACTTTTGCGAGGACAATAATTTCTCCTATTATCCTTCCTGTAGGTATTGTAACCTCTTTTTTGGGTGCGCCGTTATTTATCTATTTGTTAATTAAAAATAAAAACTAATGACTATAATCAAAATAGAAAATTTATGTTTCTCAATCGATGAACATGTTATTTTAAAGGAAATTAACACAGAAATCAATAAAGGTGAAATAATGGCACTCATCGGGCCTAACGGCTCTGGTAAAAGTACACTGATGAAATGTGTAAACAAGGTTCAGGAAGCTACTTCTGGGAATATTTTTCTAGATGGCAAGAATATAAAGGACTTGTCTTATTTAGAAATTGCTAAAAAAATCGCTTATGTTCCTCAGCACGAGATTAAGGCATCTGGCGTTTCTGTTTTTGATATGATACTGACAGGGAGAATACCGTATATTACTTGGAAACCATCGGAGGAAGACTACAAGAAAGTTGCGGAAGTGATGGAGATTTTAAAAATTTCGGGCATGGCGATGAAGGATTTTAAAGATTTAAGCGGAGGACAGCAGCAGATGGTATATATCGCAAGAGCAATAGTGCAGGAAACGCCCATTATTATTTTAGATGAACCTACTAACAACCTAGATATAAAGCATCAAATAGAGATAATGAAATTACTAAAACTATTATCCGAGCAGGGAAAAACCATCATTATTACCTTACATGATGTTAATTTAGCATTACAATATTGTAATAAATATATTTTACTAAAATCTGGACAAATTTTTGCACAAGGTAGTACAGAAATTATTAATATTGAAAATATAGAATATCTTTTTGATGTAAAAATGAAACAAATAAAAGATAATGAAAATTTTTATATAATGCCTTTATAAAAATTAATGAAAAAGTAGTAAATGAAACAAGAACAAAGTTAACTTTTGAAACAATGAGTCCTTCTACTGACGAATAAATAAAAAGAACACTACTTAAAAAATATAATAGCCATAATTATATTTTCTTAATCATTCTAATTAACAATTAAATCATCATTCCTCTATATTTTTCAATCCCATTAAAAGCTGATAAGCACCTTTTGTTACAAATTTTTTATTCATAAAACTTCGGGAAGTATTTACTAACTCGGTATAACCATTTTCAGAATTACCAATCTGAACTTCCACCATTTTATAAGTCTTTGGTTTTAACTCTTCAAAAACATACTGTTTTCCTTCCCAAGTTACCACGGCATCATCAGAAATAGATGTACTTATTTTATTTTCCGTTTCTATTTTAGCATTCAAGAAAGTTCCTTTTGCTAAATGCTCTGTTGCACCTCCAAAATTACAATACACCAATACACTCCTATCTGCTTCGAAATTTTTTCCGATTAGGAACACATTTGCTATAAGTTGATTTTCAGAATTTTCATTACTAAAAGCATAAACTTTCTGCCCTACCCTAATTTTAGACAAATCTTTTTCAAAAACTTTTAAAACCAATTGTTTTTCATTAGTATTGATAATATCAAACAATCTATCCGCAGGAGAAACATATTGTCCTAAACTGATATTAACCGCAGAAATATACCCAGAAATAGGAGCTTTAACTGCAATACTTTTTTGAATATTTCCTGAATGCAAACGCTCTGGATTTACACCTAAAACCCTCAACCTATCAGCCATTGCCTTCATCATAATTTTTTGATTTTGAGCATCAGTATGAGCCATTTGCATTGCCTTATCACTGCTTGCTTTATT
>CAUTLL010000005.1:0-15666 GCA_963539275.1 uncultured Flavobacteriaceae bacterium | reverse complement strand
ACAAGATTTGCTACTGGATGCTATTCAGAAATTACCAGAAAAACAGAAATTGGTTTTTTCTATGAGGTATTATGATGATTTGCCTTATGAGGAAATTAGTAAAATTGTGGATATGTCCGTTAGTACTTTAAAAACTAATTATCATTATGCCAAAGAAAAAATTGAGCAATATATTTTAAAAAATAGTGAAGATTTTTAATAGCAAAGAATGATGAAAAGAATAGATATAGAAAAGTGGGATAGAAAGATGCCAGAGCTACCAGAAAACTTCTTTGATGAGATACAAGAAAAGGTCTTGAAACAAACTGTATATAAGAAAGAACCGAAAAGATTTAGGCTGAATTTGGTATGGTCTTCTGTGGCGGTTTTGGTGATGATTTTTGGCTTGACTTTTTTAATTAAAAAAGAGCAAACGGAGCAAGAGTTACAAACAGCTTATCATGATGAAAATAATAAAATAAACAATAAAAAATTAGTAGATTTGAGTGATAGTACAGAAAAGGATGATGCGGATATTTTGCAGGAAAAAGAAGATGAAATTTTTGTTACTTCTCATAAAATGAAGACAATCGCTCAAAAGACAGAGAGAAAATCAGAATTAGCAGAACGACAAACAAAGGAAAGAATGGAAAAAATTCTTAATGCGATGAGTGAGGAGGATTTTATGGATTTAGCGAGGAATTATGAACAAGATGTTTATTTAGATTTATACTAAAAATGATAATATGAAAAAGTTGTTTTTTATTTTTGCGATAGGTACTGGAGTCTTGGGATTTGCACAAAAAAAGAATTCACAAGAACAGCATAAAAAAGAAATTTTGGAAAAGGATAGATTTTCTAAAGATTTTGACAGAATGATAAATTTTGAGAAAGGAAAATTTGAAAAAGAATTTAAAAATATTTCTTTTGAGGAAAGGCGGATTTTTTTCCGAAAAGTGCAAGTTCAGAGAATGATGACAGAACTTAATCTTCCTATAGAAAAACAAGAGGAAGCAGAGAAACTCTTTGAAAAATATTTGGAGAAAAGAGATGATATTATGAGGAAATTTAAACCAGATATTGAAAAAGATAGCCTTACTGAGCAGGAAGCGATAGAGAATATTAGGAAAGGGTTGGATGTTGCTCAAGAGTTATTAGATATGAGAAAAAAATATACTGATAAGTTCTTAAAAGTGCTTACTCCTAATCAGGTATTGAAAATGAACAGAGTGGAAAAGGATATGATGTTACATCTTAAAAAGTATAAAAATAAAAATGTAGTTAAATAGAGATTGATTTATTCAGTCTCTTTTTTTATTATCTTTGCAGATACGATTGTTTTTTAAGATGAAAAATATAAGGAATTTTTGCATCATTGCACATATTGACCACGGAAAATCTACCTTGGCAGACCGGCTTTTAGAATATACAAATACCGTAACACAGAGAGAGCTACAAGCCCAAACTCTTGATGATATGGATTTGGAAAAAGAGCGAGGAATAACTATCAAATCTCATGCGATACAGATGGAGTATGAATATAAAGGTGAAAAATATGTTTTGAACCTAATTGATACCCCTGGGCATGTGGATTTTTCTTATGAGGTTTCCCGTTCTATTGCTGCTTGTGAGGGGGCACTATTGATTGTAGATGCTGCTCAAAGTATTCAGGCTCAGACTATTTCTAATCTTTATTTAGCATTAGAAAATGATTTGACAATTATTCCTATTTTGAATAAAATAGATCTTCCATCAGCGAATCCCGAGGAAGTTACAGATGAGATTATGAACCTTCTCGGATGTGAATATGAAGATGTTTTAAGAGTTTCAGGGAAGACAGGAGAGGGAGTTCATAAGCTTTTAGAACAAATAGTAGAAAGGATTCCAGCTCCGAAAGGAGATTCAAAAGCTCCGCTTCAAGCCTTAATTTTTGATTCGGTATTTAATCCTTTTAGAGGGATAGAAGCTTATTTCAAGGTAGTGAACGGGAGCATCAAAAAGGGAGAGAAGGTAAAGTTTATGGCGACAGGGAAAACCTACGAAGCAGATGAAGTGGGGACATTAAAACTAAAACAAGCTCCTAAAAAAGAAATTACCTGTGGAGATGTAGGCTATATTATTTCAGGGATTAAAGATGCGAGAGAAGTAAAAGTAGGAGATACGATTACCTCTGTAGAAAATCCTGCACCTCTACCAATAGAGGGATTTGAGGAGGTGAAACCGATGGTCTTCGCGGGGATATATCCCGTAGAATCAGAAGATTTTGAGGAATTGAGAACTTCATTAGAAAAACTGAGATTAAATGATGCATCACTTGTCTTTGAGCCAGAAAGTTCAGCGGCGTTGGGCTTTGGGTTCCGCTGTGGTTTCTTGGGTATGTTACATATGGAGATTGTGCAGGAGCGTCTTGATAGGGAGTTTAATATGAATGTTATCACTACTGTTCCCAATGTATCTTATCACGGATATACCAAGAAAGAACCAGAAAAAACGATACTTATCAACAATCCATCAGAGATGATGGACCCAACTACCATGGATAGAGTAGAAGAGCCGTATATTAAGGCCTCCATCATTACTAAGTCTGATTTTGTAGGGGCAGTGATGACGCTTTGTATTGAGAAACGGGGAGAGATTGTGAATCAGTCTTACCTTACCTCTGACCGAGTAGAATTGATATTCAATATGCCGTTGGCGGAAGTGGTGTTTGACTTCTATGACAGACTAAAATCTATATCCAAAGGATATGCTTCGTTTGATTATCATCCGATAGGCTTTCGCGCTTCTAAGCTCGTGAAAATGGACATCTTAATCAATGGTGATATGGTAGATGCCTTGTCCTCGCTCATTCACCAAGACAATGCCTACGGCATTGGTAAGAAAATGTGCGAAAAGCTTCGTGAACTGATACCAAGACAGCAGTTTGATATTGCTGTTCAGGCTGCATTGGGAACTAAGGTCATCGCTCGAGAGACCATTAAGGCCTTGAGAAAAGATGTAACTGCGAAATGCTACGGAGGGGACATCTCGCGTAAGAGAAAACTCCTTGAAAAGCAAAAAGAAGGGAAGAAAAAAATGAAACAAATAGGGCGAGTAGAAGTCCCGCAGTCGGCATTTATGGCGGTGCTGAAATTGAATGATTAATCAGCCGTATAGAAATACTTTAACATATATATACAAGAGCCAATGGGTATATACCTGTTGGCTTACGCATATATATCGGTCAGTTCACGGGTATATACCCATTAAGCAACAAGTATATACCTATAAATGATGAAGTATATAAGCGAGTGAAAACCTCTAATGAAATAAGAGCAAAGAAAAAGGGAGAAATCTCATTCTCCTAGCCAATCTTTCACATTGATGTAAAGCATCGCGGAGGCAATCAGTGCCGAAATCACATCAAGAGCCTTAATGTCTTTTGTTTTAATTCCCTTAATGATTTTATGAACCGATAGGGCTAAAGCGATTGAAAAGATAAGGATTTTGACAAGTGTAAAATTAAAATTCATGGCTTTTGATTAATTTGGTGGCAAGTTACAAAAAAGAACTAAAGCTTGATTTTTTTACTTAATTTTGTACCATTAAAATGAAAATAAAGTAATGAGTAATAGGAAGAATTTGCCAAGTGTAGGCGTGGTAGGGAGTGGTAGTTTTGCTACGGCAGTAGTAAAGATGCTGATGGAGAATAGCCCCGAAGTGCATTGGCTAGTGCGTGATGATAGTACGAGAGAGTCTTTATTGAGGCAAGGAAATAATCCTCATTATTTGACCTCGGTGAAATTTGACCCAAGTAGATTGGTGATTACATTAGACATTAATGAGCTTGTCTCTCAATGTGATGTGGTAGTTTTAGCGACACCATCCATCTACCTTGCCGATGCTTTGGAGAAGATGACTTGTGATTATTCAGGGAAGATATTTGCATCGGTAATTAAAGGTATAGTTCCGCAACATAATGATATTGTAGCTAATTATCTCCGAGATGTATTTAAGATAGGCTACCGAAACCAAGCTATTCTAGCAGGACCATGCCATGCAGAGGAGGTGGCTATGGAGCGTTTATCTTTTTTGACTGTAGCTGCTGCTGAGTGTGAGACTACTCAGATGTTGAGTAATCTTCTTGCTTCTCGTTATATTAGAATAAATCAAAGTCAAGATATTCTCGGAAATGAATATAGTGCTGTTTTGAAGAATATCTATGCAATAGGTGCAGGAATGGCAGGGGGATTAGGTTACGGAGATAACTTCCAAGCAGTGTATATCTCTAATGCGATGCGGGAGTTAGAGAGCATATTACAGGCAGTTTATCCAGAGCCAAGAAATGTGAATGAGAGTTCTTATATAGGGGATTTACTTGTGACTTCTTATTCTTTATTTAGTAGAAATAGAATGTTAGGAAATTTAGTAGGAAAGGGCTATACTATAAAATCTGCTATTCAGTCTATGAGTATGGTTGCTGAGGGTTATTATGCCTCTAAAGGGATTTATAACATTGTTAAGGAAAAAGAGGTAGAAGCTCCTATTATTGAGCATATTTATAGCATTTTACATGAGGAGAAAAACTGTGAAGAATATTTTATGAATTTGGTTAAGAAATTGAATTAAAAATGAAAAACTATACAGAATATAATACGAAGTTGGGGATTAACGAGCTTTTGAAGAAGATAGAATTGAATGATGAAAAGGGCTTTGTAAAGGGGATGCATCTTGGAGAAATGATAGCTTCAATAAAACTTCCTAATGAAGGATTTAATTATAATCAAGAAGGGAAACTCGTCGAGGAACTTAATCCTATCCAGCTTTATTTAAGAGTGGATTATTTGGTAAGTATTAGGCAGGTGAGTTTTGACTTTAAGATAGTGGAATATAAAGTAATAGAATAATAAAAATCGGTATCATATGATACCGATTCATATTTATATTATAGATTGTTTAGTAGGAAATCTGTCATTTTTTGATAAAGATGATAACGAGTATTCCCTCCATAGATGCTATGATTTTTATCAGGATAGGTCATGAATTCAAACTCTTTATTGTTTTGAATAAGAGCTTCCGCCATTTCCATAGCGTTTTGATAATGCACATTATTATCAGCTGTTCCATGGATAAGGAGATATTTCCCTTTCATTAAGTGGGCAAAATTGATGGGAGAATTTTTATCATAGCCTTCGGGATTTTCTTGGGGAGTTTGTAGGAATCTTTCTGTGTAAATGGTATCATAAAACCTCCAATTCGTTACTGGAGTTACAGCGATGCCGAGTTTAAATACATCGGCTCCTTTGGTCATTGCTAATGATGAGATGTATCCTCCAAAACTCCAACCAAAAATACCGATTCTTTCTTTATCAACATAAGGAAGTTGTCCCAACCATTTAGCAGCAGCAATTTGGTCTTCAATTTCATATTTACCTAAATTTTTATAAGTTGTTTTTTTATAATAACTTCCTCGGTAGCCAGTTCCTCTACCATCTACACAAACCACTATAATCCCTTTTTGAGCTAAAAGGTTAAACCATAGAGTGTTCCCGTTATCCCAAGAATTGTTAACTTGCTGAGAGCCTGGCCCTGAATATTGATACATTAAGACAGGGTATTTTTGGTTAGGATTAAAATCTTTAGGTTTAATGATATAAGCATTCATTAGCTCTCCTGTTTCATTAGGAATACTGAAAAACTCTTTGCCGATAAAGTTATCGGTTTCTAAGCGTTCAAGGGCTTCTTGATTATTTTTCAATTCTCTTAAAACTTGTCCATGAATATTTCTTAAAGTATAGCGGTGAGGACTTTGAGTGGAAGAGTGGGTGTTGATGAAATATTGAAAAGTTTTGCTAAAATCAGCGGTATTATGACCATTCAGTTCCGAAATAATTTGTTTTCTTCCTGATAGAATATTAATTTTAGAGATAACATGATTAGTGCTTCCTTGCTCTGTTGTTTGTACAAAAATATCTTTGGTTTTTGGGTTGAATCCGTAATAATGAGTTATTTCCCAATTTCCTTTGGTGATTTGTTTTTTTAATTTTCCGTTAGCTGAATACCAATAAAGATGTCTGAAACCATCTTTTTCGGAAGCCCAAATAAAAGAGTTATCAGCTAAAAATTCTAGAGTTAAATTATCAGTTTCTATCCAAGTGTTGTCCGTATCGGTTAGGATTTTTTGAGTAGATAAATTTTCAGTATTTACTTTAATGATTTCCACTTTATTTTGATGTCTATTGCTCACAGAAAGAGCGACTTCGTGAGGAGAAGCTGTTGGGAAAACCTGTGGAATATAATAATTTTCAAAATCCTGTAGGTTGGCATTTAATATTTTATGAGAATTTAACTGATAAATATGAGCAGAAACTTTAGAGTTTTTCTCTCCTGCTTTGGGGTATTTGAACCTAAAATCTTTAGGATAGAGATTTTTATTGAACATTTGCATGTTCATTTCTGGTACTTCACTTTCGTTAAATTTCACAAAAACTATGGCATTACTATCTTTTGACCACTGATACATATCAGCATGTCCGAATTCCTCCTCATAAACCCAGTCGGCCAATCCGTTGATAATTTTATTTTTTTCTCCATCGGTTGTGATCGGTGTGATTTTTTTTGATGAAATATCTTGATAGTAAAGATTGTTTTCATAGATAAAGGCTACATATTTTCCATTGGGAGAAAATTTCGGTTCCTGAGCCCAATTTCCATTATTTAGTAAAAAACTTTCGTTTGTTTTTAAGTTTCGGATTTCAAATTTCCCTAAAAAAGAGTGGCGATAAATATTTTTTCGTTCTTTGAGTAATAAAATCATATTTTCATCTTCTGAAAATGTATAATCTTCAAAATGCCCTTTGGTGATTTCTTTTGTTTTTAAGGCTGTTTTATAAGAATATTGCATGATGCCATTGGGTTCTAAAACGCTGTAATGCTCACCATCATTCATAGAGTTTATATTATGAATACCTTGTGTTATATAATACCCAGAGTATATTTTATTTAGGGTGATTTCTTGCCCAAAAGTAATGGAAAATAAACATAGGGCTATACCGAAAGCGATTGATTTCATGCTTTTTTTGATTAAAAAGATTAGACTTCCAAAGATAAAAATTTTATTATAATTTATTATTAATATTATAAAATTGTTGAAAAATAGCTTGAATTTTATCTTAAAAATTTTGATTGTCATAAAAATTTTAGATATTAGCAAAAAATATAAAAATGAAAGAAGTAATTGATAGTTTAAATAGTATCATTTGGTCCGAAGCAATGATATTGCTTTGTGTTTTTTCGGGGATATATTTCACGATAAGAACTGGTTTTGTTCAGTTTGCTTACATTAAAGAAATGGTGAGGTTACTTTTTAGACCTAAAACTACGGACTCTGGTATTTCCTCTTTTGAGGCTTTTGCTTTGGCATTATCGGGAAGAGTAGGGACAGGGAATATTGTTGGGGTAGCTACTGCTATTGCGATGGGTGGTCCTGGGGCTATTTTATGGATGTGGATTATTGCAATTTTTGGTTCAGCATCTGCTTTTATAGAATCTACACTAGGGCAAGTATTTAAGCGAGAAACAGGGGGGCAATATCGTGGAGGGCCAGCCTATTATATAGAAAAAGGTTTAGGTATAAAATGGTATGCGATGACTTTTGCGATACTTACTATTCTAGGAAGTACAATTTTGTTACCAGGTATACAAACCAACAGCATTGTAGGAACAATGAAAAATGCTTTCGGGATAGTTACCCATGAGGAGTATTTTATCCCTATAAATATTGTTGCGGTTTTGGTTATTGCTCTATTAACAATGATAATTTTTGGGGGGGTAACTCGTTTAGCAAAAGTTTCTGGGACTATAGTTCCTTTCATGGCTGGTGCGTATATTTTAATGGGATTGGTTATTATTGGTTTTAATTTTAATAAAATCCCAGAGGTATTGTCATTGATTGTTTCCTCTGCTTTTGGTCAAAATGCAATTTTTGGAGGGATTATAGGGAGTGCAATTACTTGGGGGGTAAAGAGAGGTATTTATTCCAATGAAGCTGGGCAAGGGTCTGCTCCACATCCTTCATCGGCAGCTTCTGTTAATCATCCGGCAGAGCAGGGGTTAGTTCAGGCTTTTTCTGTTTATATTGATACGCTGTTTGTGTGTTCTACTACGGCTTTTATGATTTTATTTACAGGGCAATATAATGTAATGGATGAGCAGAGTGGGATGATGATTGTAGAAAATCTAAAAGGAGCTGATTATACGGCTTTCACTCAGTCTGCGATAGCATTTCATTTTCCATCTTTTGGACATGAGTTTGTTGCTGTTTCATTGTTTTTCTTTGCCTTTACTACTATTTTAGCTTATTACTATATGGCGGAGACAAATGTGGTGTATATGGTAAATGCAATTAATCCCAAATTGATGAAAGTAGGGATTTTAGGTTTAAGAATTTTATTTTTGACTGGGGTTTACATGGGGGGAGTCAAAGAAGCTAAGATGGTTTGGGCCGTAGGAGATGTGGCGATAGGACTAATGGCGTGGCTTAATTTAATAGCGATTTTATTGCTTGGTAATTTAGCGATAAAAGTATGGAAAGATTATCGTGAGCAGAAGAAAAATGGAGTAAAATGTCCCGTTTTTGATGTGAGGAAACTCAATATTAAAAATGCCGACTATTGGGAACATAAGCATTTTCATAAAGTTGAAGAATAAAACAAGGAGAACCGAGCATCATCGGTTCTTTTTCATGATATGAAGGCTTAAAATCATCAAAAGGAGTATTAAAATCATGCTTCGGAGGGGGGGGCATCATCAATATGAGCTTTTTGATGCTTCATATCATGAAAATGATGATAAATATGAGCAATTTACTCATAAATATGACCTCTGAGGTGATATTTACCATCTCGGAGGTCATACAAATCATGAAAAAGATGCTCTTTCAGGTGAAAGAGATGTTTCGTTGAGGTTCATCACCCCAAAATATGATGATTTATTTGATTCTTAGGGATTCTTTTACGAGTTCTATCATTTTAGGGTCGCCTGTTTGCTTGCCTTTTTCGTCTGAGAATTTTACGGTAGGAATCCATTCATTATTTGCCCCTAATACACCTGTGAGTTTCATTACAATATTCATAGGTGTAAGCCCTACATCGTTGGTTAGATTTGTCCCAATTCCAAAGGATATGCCTATTTTTCCTTTACATGCTTGAGTGATTTCGGATACCTTCTCCAGATTAAGACTATCTGAGAAAATAATGTATTTGAAAAGGGGGTTGATACCATTGTTTTCATAATGTTTAATGGTTTTTTCAGCAAATTTAATAGGGTCTCCACTATCATGCCTTACTCCATCAAATAGTTTTGCAAATTTTTTGTCAAATTGTTTGAAAAAAACATCAGTGGTGTAGGTATCTGATAGGGCAACACCCAAATCTCCGCGATAGACATCTACCCAATGCTCTAATGAAAGAGCATTAGCCATTTTAAAGCCATATTGGGCTCCATGAAACATAAACCATTCGTGGGCATGTGTGCCGATGGGCTTTACTCCGTATTTCATGGCTAAATGTACATTAGAAGAACCGATGAAATAAGCGTTTTTTCTTTGAGTGAGAGCCTCCATCACCATATCATGAACTTTGAAAGAGTGTCTTCTTCTCGTTCCAAACTCAGCGAAATTAACTTCTAATTCTTCTAGTTGTTGTGTTTTTTCTAGAGTTTTTTGTATGACTTGTTCATTGCTTTGGCGTTCCATTTGGTTCATTTCATAATGGAGTTCGCTAATCAATGCTAAAAGAGGAACTTCCCAGAGAATAGTTCTATACCAAAGCCCTTCTACGATTACTTGTATTTGGTCACCAGTTTGCTCTATCTTTACTTCGGAAGGGTCATAATGATAGCCCTCCAAAAAGTCTAAATAAGGCAGATTGAGATAGGGACAGTTTTTTTTAAGAAATTCTTTTTCTTGTTTTGTAAGACGGAGCTTAGCCATATCGTCAACAGCTTTTCTTAGGGCTTCACCGAAGCCTTTTGGGAAAGAGTGATTTCCTCGATTGATAAATTCATATTTTACCTGAGCATCAGGGAAGAGTTTCATCACAGCACATTGCATGGTGAATTTATAAAAATCATTGTCTAATATAGAGGCAAATTGAAAGCTCATAACTTTGAAAAATATTAGACAAATGTAATAATTAATTTTTTAATGTATTTTTGAAGAAGGTTTTCATAAGTCTAGAAAAAATATTTACTTTTGTTTTGTGCAAGTAGATTTAGAACTTCAATTAAAAATTTTACCATCAGACCCTGGGGTTTATCGTTATTATGATAAAAAAGGCGGTCTGTTGTATGTCGGTAAGGCAAAAAATCTAAAAAAAAGAGTTAGTTCATATTTTAATAAAAATCAGGTAGGATATAGAACTCGTTTAATGGTTTCTAAAATCGAAAGGATAGAAACTACAGTGGTAAATAGTGAATATGATGCTCTTTTATTGGAGAACAATCTGATAAAGGAGCATCAGCCTTTTTATAATATTCTTCTGAAAGATGATAAATCTTATCCATGGATTTGTATAAAAAAAGAACCCTTTCCAAGAGTTTTTTTGACAAGAAATTTAGTAAAAGATGGTTCAGAATATTATGGACCATATGCAAAGGTAAGACAAGCGAAAGCATTGATAGATGTTATTAAAAATCTTTATAAGTTGAGAACTTGTAATCTTAATTTATCTCAAGGAAAAATAAATGAAGGGAAGTATAAAGTCTGTTTAGAATATCATATTAAGAATTGTGAGGGAGCATGTGAAGGATTAGAAACAGAAGAAAATTACACCGAAAAGATAGATGCCATTCGTGGGATTATCAAAGGAGATTTCAGAAAGGCAAAGCAGTATTTAGAGGAGGAAATGTATCGCTATGCAGGGAAATTAGAGTTTGAAAATGCCCAGATGAGCAAAGAGAAATTACAAATTCTGGAAAATTACCAAACGCACACTACGATTATTAATCCTAATATTGATGATGTAGATGTTTTCGGTATGGTGAGTGATGATGAGGCGGCATATGTCAATTATTTCAAAATTAAGAATGGTTCTATTGTACAATCTTATACTACAGAAGTTAGGAAGATGTTAGAAGAGAGTGATGAAGAAATTTTAGAAGAAGTTTTAATAGAGATTCGTAGAAAGTTTGATTCGCGGTCGGTAGAGATTTTTTTGCCTTTTCACTTAAATATAGAAATTCCAAGTGTAAAGCTTATTGTCCCAAAAGTGGGAGATAAAAAGCGTATCGTAGAGCTTTCTGAGAAAAATGCTAATGAATATAGGATAGAGAAGTTAAAACAAGTTCAGATTCTTGATCCAGAAAGGCATACGGATAGAATCATGGCAGAGATGAAAAGCATCCTTCACCTTCCAGAAGAGCCAAGACATATAGAAGGTTTTGATAATTCTAATATACAAGGGACAAACCCTGTTTCGGCATGTGTAGTGTTCAAAAACGGAAAGCCAAGTAAGGAGGATTATCGTATTTTTCACCCTAAAAGTGTAGAGGGACCGAATGACTTTGCTACGATGGAGGAGGTGATTTATCGCAGATACAAGAGAATTTTAGATGAGGGGGCATCTTTACCTCAGTTAATCTTAATTGATGGGGGGAAAGGTCAGCTTAGCTCAGCAATTAAAAGTCTAAAACTCTTAGGGTTATATGGAAAAATTTCCATTATCTCCATAGCGGAGAGGTTAGAGGAAATTTTCTTCCCTAATGACCCAATTCCGCTTTATTTGGATAAAAAATCAGAAACACTCAAAGTCTTGCAAAGAGTGAGAGATGAGGCTCATCGTTTTGGGGTGAAGCATCATAGAACGAGAAGGAAGAACTCGGCTCTGAAATCAGAATTAGAGGAAATTCCAGGGGTAGGAAAGAAGACTATTGAGTTATTACTTTCTAAATTAAAGTCGGTGAAGAGGGTAAGGGAAGCTTCCTTAGAGACATTAGAGGAGATTTTAGGAAAATCCAAAGGGAAAATTGTTTGGGGCTACTTTCATGAGCGTTAGGGGATGTATCCTATCTTTTTGGGAAGATGGAAAATTCTGAAATCAATCTTGATAATCTTTTAAGGAAAGTGAATAATGTCTTGGAGAACATTGGAAATGCTTTTGGGAAGATGGAATTTCTCTTGGGAAAGATATAATATTGTTAATGCAATTAAGTTTTAGGAAATTTTGTCATTGTTTTACTTTAGGGTTTTTGAAAAAACAGGAAGTTTTGTCTTAAAAATTTCAAAAAAATTGAACGGAATATTTTTGGAGAAAATAAATATGAAGCCTCTCAATAGAGAGTGAGAAGAGAGGAAATAGTTATTAATCCAAAAAAATATGTAATATGAATCTAAACCAATTTACTTTAAAATCACAAGAAGCCATTCAGAAAGCACAGCAAATAGCTTTAGAGTTTGGTAATCAGAGTATAGAACCACAACATTTATTGGAAGGGATTTTTCAATCAGATGAGAATATTTCTTCATTTTTACTAAAAAAATCCGAAGCTGATGCTACGCTTATTAGGGAAAGAAACAGAGAAAATATAGATAAGTTGCCTAAAGTAGAGGGAGGGAATCTGTATCCATCTCAGTCGTTGAGCAGAATTTTATTGAACGCTCCTAATATCGCTAAAAAAATGGGAGATGAATATGTTACCATTGAACATCTTTGGTTGGCATTGGTAGAGGTTTCTTCACCAGTTTCTACATTGCTGAAGGATATGGGGGTTACTCAAAATCTATTAGAAAGCGGAATCAAAGAATTGAGAAAAGGCTCAAAGGCGACATCGGCGAGTTCAGAGGAAACCTATCAAAGTTTGAATAAATATGCGAAAAACTTTAATGAGTTGGCAGCGGAAGGGAAGTTAGACCCTGTGATTGGTCGTGATGAAGAGATTAGAAGAGTTTTACAAATCCTTTCTCGTAGAACGAAGAATAATCCTATTCTTATCGGGGAACCAGGGGTAGGTAAAACAGCGATTGCAGAAGGGATTGCCCATAGGATAATTTCTGGTGATGTTCCAGAAAATCTAATGGATAAGACACTTTATTCCCTTGATATGGGTGCTTTGGTAGCAGGAGCGAAATACAAAGGAGAGTTTGAAGAGAGATTGAAATCTGTAGTTAATGAAGTAACAAAATCAGATGGACAAATTATTCTTTTCATTGATGAAATTCATACGCTCGTAGGTGCAGGAGGAGGAGAGGGAGCAATGGATGCAGCTAATATCTTGAAACCAGCCTTGGCGAGAGGAGAATTGAGAGCGATTGGAGCAACGACCCTAAATGAATATCAAAAATATTTTGAAAAGGATAAAGCATTGGAACGCCGTTTCCAAAAGGTGATGGTGGAAGAGCCTGATACGGAATCAGCAATTTCTATTCTTCGTGGGATTAAAGATAAATATGAGTTCCACCATAAAATTAGAATCAAAGATGAGGCTATTATTGCCGCGGTGGAAATGTCTCAAAGATATATTTCGGATAGATTTTTACCAGATAAAGCGATTGATTTAATTGATGAAGCATCAGCAAAATTGAGAATGGAAATTAATTCAAAGCCAGAAGAGTTAGATGTTTTGGATAGAAAATTAATGCAGATGGAGATAGAATTAGCAGCCATTTCCAGAGAAGGAAATCAGACAAAGATAGACCATTTGAAAGAGGATATCGCAAAAATTACGGAAGAACGAAACCAAATCAATGCAAAATGGCTTAGCGAAAAACAAAAATCAGAGGATTTAACCCAAATAAAAAAAGATATTGAAAGTCTGAAATTGGAAGCAGAAAGAGCTCAGCGTATGGGAGATTATGCTAAAGTTTCAGAAATACAATACGGAAAACTTAGAGAAAAAGAAGAGGAATTACAGCAATTAGAGTTAGTAATGCAAAACCAACAAAATGAGTTGGTAAAAGAAGAGGTTACGGCAGAAAATATTTCAGAAGTTATTTCTAAATGGACAGGTATTCCAGTAACTAAATTGCTTCAGTCAGAGAGAGAAAAATTGCTTCATTTGGAAGAAGAATTGCATAAGAGAGTCGTAGGACAGGAGGAAGCCATTCAGGCAGTGGCAGATGCTATCCGAAGAAATAGAGCAGGGCTTAATGATGAGAAAAAACCTATCGGTTCATTCATGTTCTTGGGAACTACTGGAGTTGGGAAAACGGAATTGGCAAAGGCTTTGGCGGAATTTTTATTTGATGATGAGAATAATATGACTCGTATCGATATGTCTGAATATCAAGAGAAACATTCCGTATCGAGATTAGTAGGAGCGCCTCCAGGGTATGTAGGGTATGATGAAGGGGGACAATTGACAGAAGCTGTGAGAAGAAGACCTTATTCTGTGGTGCTTTTAGATGAGGTAGAAAAAGCTCACCCTGATGTGTTTAATACCTTGTTACAAGTGCTTGATGATGGAAGATTGACGGATAATAAAGGGCGTTTGGTGAATTTCAAAAATACAATTATCATTATGACTTCTAATCTTGGTTCTCATATCATTCAGGAAAATTTTGAGAATTTGAATGAAGAAAATCATCTTGAAATTGTAGCAAAAACCAAAGATGAAGTTTTTGATTTGTTGAAACAAACGCTTCGCCCAGAATTCTTGAATAGAATAGATGAAACGGTATTATTCCAACCATTAAGCCGTAATGAAATCGGTAGAATTGTTCAATTCCAATTGAGAGGAATTAACAAGATGTTAGAAAGTAAAAACATTATTCTAACCACTACGCAAGAGGCAATAGATTTCATCTTGAGAAAAGGTTATGATGTAAGTTTTGGAGCGAGACCACTGAAAAGAGTGGTGCAACAAGAAGTTCTTAATCGTTTATCTAAAGAAATTTTAGCAGGAAAAATCAATGATGGAGACCGCATTACTTTGGACTATTTCAGGGATAAAGGACTATTATTTAGACCTACGGAATAAGAAACTAAATTATAAATTAAACCATTTGGAAGTATTGTTTTTAGTTTTGTTAATTGTTTTTTTTCATAGATTGTTGTTTTTTCAATACATCTGAATGTTTTTATAAAAATCCTTACTTTAATCAAGTAAGGATTTTTTATCAATATATTTTGAATTTTTGTTGCTCTGTTTTTATGATTTTTTTTATTTCATGAGTAGATTTTTCTAATCCTTTGGTGGGAATGATAATGGGCGTTCCGTATTTTAGAAGATTGCTTCTCAATTGCTGTTTTAACTTGAAATTAGAGTTAGCTCTTTGAATGTAGTCAGTAGGATTTTCTACTTTTACCAAAAGAAAAGTATCTGTCAAGGTGTTTTTTGTACCGACGGCAAAAATATCTTTCCAAAAGATAATCCCTAATAATTTCATTTCAGAATGTGGAGTTGTTATTCCTTCTTCATTGATAATAAGGGCAATTTCTGGTTTTTTATTTTTAAGAAAAAATAATTGAAATAACTGATAAAGATTGCTAAAAAAATAAACGATAATTACAGAAAAAATTATCCAAGAAAGATAAGGCATGTTAAAAATACTTTCCTTTTGGGTATTTATAAAGTTGTAATTGTACCATTTAGAAGCAATTGAAATAGAGATAATAAGACTAATAATTGCTGCTATTTTTTCAAAATTTGTTTTCTTTATTTTAATTTCCATTTCGGTAGTTCATTCTATATTAGTGTAGTTTTATTACATTT
>CAUTLL010000004.1:0-16185 GCA_963539275.1 uncultured Flavobacteriaceae bacterium | reverse complement strand
TTATCTGAAAGCTCCAAAATCTTATCAATCAACAAACACGGAGGTCTATGAGGTAAAAGTTTCATAATACCATTGATATCATAAACCGGTTCCTTTGTCAAATCAAACTTTGGAATATTTTTCTTCTTCTGGTTTTTATAATATTTATTCAACTTCTTTGCAAATTGAGTATTTACAAAATGTCCTGGCTTATTAGCAATTACCTTTCCTCTAATCCTTACCCCAACTAATGCCAAATCCCCAATCACATCTAATAATTTATGACGAGCTGCCTCATTAGGGTAATTTAAGATTAAATTATCCAAAATACCATTTGGTCGAATAGAAATCTCCTCTTTTCCAAATGCTTTTTTCAGTTTTTCAATAGTTTCTGGCGTTAACTCCTTATCAACATAAACAATAGCATTGCTAATATCTCCTCCCTTGATTAACCCATAATCTAAAAGCATTTCCAACTCATGCAAAAAACTAAAGGTTCTTGCTGCAGAAATCTCTGATTTAAAATCAGCCAGATTCTTCAATGTTGCATTCTGAGTTCCTAAAACTTTAGTACCAAAATCCACCATAGTTGTAACTTCATACTCTTCCGATGGAATAATTGTAATATCTGCCCCAGTTTCAGGATCGGTGTAACTCATCACCTCTGTAATCGTCAAATATTCTCTTTGAGCTTCTTGCTCTACCACACCTACTTTTTCTATAGCTTCAACAAAAAATTTAGATGATCCATCCATGATAGGAGGTTCAGCATTGTTCATCTCCAAAATCACATTATCTAAATCCATCCCCACCAATGCTGCCAAAACATGCTCACATGTATGAATTTTTACCCCTAATTTTTCTAAAGTAGTCCCTCTCTCCGTAGTGGTTACATAATTCGCATCTGCTTCCACTTGAGGACACCCTTCCAAATCTGTTCTCACAAAAACAAAACCTGTATTTTCCTTTGCAGGTTTCATTGTTAAAACAACTTCTTTTCCTGTATGAAGACCTATTCCTGAAAGGCTAATTTCTTCTTTTAAGGTTTTTTGCTTTTCCATAAAAATAGCTTTTTCCCTATATTTTTTATTTTGTTTTATTTTCTAAATCTTGAACTCTCTGAACCAAATCCGTCAATTTTCTAAAATACACATAGTTTCTACGGAAATCTCCTGCTGCAATCGCTGGAGTCCCATAAAGCGTTTCCCCATCTTTCACACTGGCATTTACACCACTTTGTGCTTGAATTTTAACTTGACTCCCTACATTGATATGCCCAACAATCCCTACTTGTCCACCTATCATATTCCAATCTCCTACTACAGTAGACCCTGCTATTCCAGCTTGTGCGGCAATCACATTATGCTTTCCTATCTTCACATTATGAGCTATCTGAATCAAATTATCTACCTTCGTTCCTTTACCAATAACCGTAGAGCCAATGGTTGCACGGTCAATACTACAATTTGACCCTATCTCTACATCATCCTCTAAAATCACATTCCCAAGTTGCGGTATTTTTTCATATCCATTAGTAGTTGGCTGAAAACCAAAACCATCTCCCCCAATCACTGTATTTGAATGAATGACACAATTATCTCCAATAATAGAATCATCATTTATCCTTGCTCCACTATCAATTTTTACATTTTTACCAATTTTCACATTTTTACCGATAAAAACTTGCGGAAAAATCTGTGTCCCCTCTCCTATACAAGCCTCCTCTGAAATATACGAAAATGCTCCCAAATAAATATTTTCTCCTATTTTAGCTGTTTCATGAATAAAACTCGGCTGTTCTATCCCTGTTTTTTTTGCCATCATTTTTTGATAAAGATTCATCAAGATTTGAAATGCCTGATATGCTTCTTCCACAACGATAATTGTAGGGGTATAATCTTTATCTTGAAGCAAATTCTCAGAAACAATAAGCACCGAACTCTCTGTAGAGTCCAAAAAACACTTGAATTTCTCATTGGCTATAAAAGACAAATGCCCCTTCTCTCCATTCTCTATTGGAGAAAATCCATTTATTTTTTCACTTTTATTACCAATAACTTTCCCGTTAATAAGATTTGCTATCTCCTCGGCGGTTATATTCATCATCTTGCAAAGATACAAAAAAACTATTTATTGATATAATTTTTATTTCCCCTATGATTATTGTAAAGTATTCTATAAAATCTCCCTAGGAAAAGCCAGAACAAACCGACTATTTTCCTTGTTAATATTTGCTGATAAAATTTGACTTTGTGCTTTCTCTAGAAATACACTCTCTTTATTTTTTCGGAAAAGAACAATAGGCTTATCCTCATCGTAAGGCAAGAGTTTTCGCTCAATATTATCTACCAACCATTCTCCTTCTAAAATTCCAAAATATTGATTAACTCTATCTATTTTTTGTAAAACCTCATCTCTTATAAAGGGCTCTGGAGAAGAAATAATCTTCGGGAATTTCCTACGAACAACCATTTTACACAAATAAGATAATACGAAATCTTTATCCTTCTCCCAGAATTTTATAGCTTGTAAAATATCAGTATCATCTAATTCTGTAAAACACTTAATATCCTCATCTGTAGCTATATCAAAATCTATTTTGTACAAAAAATATTTAAGATTTTCAGACGCTTCTAATCTTTGACCTTGTCCAATTAAATATTTAGCTCTTTTTAATATTTTCACTAAAAGATGTTCCGCAATCACCGCCCCTTTATGAAAATAAACTTGCCAATACATAAACATCCTTGCCGTAAGATACTGCTCTACAGAATAAATCCCCTTTTCATCTATCACCAGCTCATCTTGATAAACATTTAGCATAGATATTATTCTCTGTTCATTCACATTGCCTTCGGCCACTCCTGTATAAAAACTATCTCGCTTCAAATAATCCAATCTATCTACATCCAACTGAGAGGAAATCAATTGATTAAAAAATTTACGGTGATATTCTCCTCGAAACATTTCTAATGCTACTGAAAAATCTCCCGAAAATTCGTTATTCAATTTTTCCATTAATAAAATTGATAATTTTTCATGATGCCAATCTGCCATCAATAAAGATTCCAAAGCATGAGAAAAAGGACCATGCCCCACATCATGCAATAAAATCGCTAACATAGCTGATTCTTCCTCCTTCTGTGAAATATCCACTCCCTTCAACCTTAAAGTTTCCAAAGCAGTAAACATCAGATGCATCGCTCCAAGTGCATGATGAAATCTGGTATGAGTAGCTCCTGGAAATATTAAGTTCAATAATCCTGTTTGAGAAATCCTTCTCAATCTCTGAAAATAAGGATGCTCTATAACTTTGAATAAAATTTTATGTGGAATTTTAATAAACCCATGTACAGGATCACTAATAACTTTTAGATAATCTCTCATTTTCAGATAAATATATTGTAAATTTATAAAAAGTTAAATTAATATCTCTACTCAAAAAAATCCCATGTATTTTACTTCCAACACATGAGATTTTTTTATAATTAAACTAAACTATTTCTATCCTCGTAATTTAATTTGAAAAATATTGCTGTCATAATCGTAAAAGCCAATAAAGAACTACCGCCATAACTAAAATAAGGCAATGGAATCCCTACCGTAGGGAATAACCCCATAACCATCCCTACATTGATGGAAAAATGCATAAGCAAAATTGAAGCAAAGGAATAACCAAAAACCCTATTAAAAGTCGTTTTTTGTTGCTCTGATAACCAATAAATTCTCATGATATAAATCGCATAAAAAATCACCAAAATTGCACTCCCTACAAACCCCCACTCTTCACCTACCGCACAAAAAATATAATCCGTTCTCTGCTCTGGCACAAATTGCCCCCTCGTAATAGACCCTTGGCGATAACCTTTCCCTAAAAACTGCCCAGAGCCTATCGCTGTTTTAGAATAAAGTAGATTATAACCTGCCGTATCTCTAAATGCCATTTCTCCCTTGAACAAAACCTCTATTCTTTCTCGTTGATGTTTGGGCAATTTTTCCATGACCATCGGAGCTCCAAAACTTAATCCTGAAACAATTACCAAGCCTACAACAAACATAAGAATGTTAGGGAAAATCCATGTGATCCGGATCCGAATAAAATACGCTAACAATAGAGCAATAAACACCACAACACCAACTACATAGATAGGGTCTACTACTAAAGATGTCAAAAATATACCTAAAATAAAAAAACCTATAACAAACAACCACCCCGTAAACCCCTCACGATACAAAGCAATTACAAAAGCTGTGAAAACCATCAATGACCCCACATCTGGCTGTAATAAAACCAATATCCCTGGCACTCCCATTAAAATAAATGCCATAACTAATGATCTTCTCTCTTTAATATTAAAATCTGGATTGGCCACATAAGAAGCTAACATTAAAGAGATTCCTATTTTCACGAACTCCACAGGTTGGAGACTTATCGGTCCGAAAACATACCAGTTTTTCTGACCATTCACTTCCTTTCCTAATGGAAATAGACCAATTAACAAAATCACCGACAAGATATAAAATATCGGAGATAAACTCTCAAAAACCCTTCCTCTAATCAAGAAAATCACCATCATGACAAACAACGATATTCCAAACCACATTGCTTGTTTCACTCCACTAGCCTCATCTACACTATATACATTAGCGATACCAAATAAAACTATTAACACATAAAGTCCCAAACCTACTTTATCTAATCCATCTATCCATCTCATCGGTTAGCGATTTTTGAAGTTTTTTTTCTTATTATTTATAATTTTCAAACTATCTTGAAGTTTCTTTACCTGAATACTATCTTGTTTCGAAGGAGTATATTTTCCTAATCGTTTCAAATACACCTGCCATTGTCGGTTATATTCTGACATGAAACTCGTTAAAACCAATCTATTATATAGATGCTCTCTTTTAATCTCTCCTAAAAGATACTTTTCGGCAATAATCGTACAAGCGGGACCTGCCCAAGTAGCTCCAAACCCCGCATGCTCCATCACTGCTGCCACCACTATTTTAGGATTATCAGCTGGAGCTATCATCGTGTAAATAGAATTATCCTTTCCTTGTGGTACCTGTGCCGTTCCTGTTTTTGCTAATTGAGTAAAATCATTAGACTTCAGCCCCCTTCCCGTACCGGCTAAAACCACTGCTTCCATACCTTTTAAGACATCTTTGAAATATTTAGCATCTACCGCAGAATATCTCTTTACCTTAAATCTTTTATCTGGATTCGGTTTTCCATCAATGGACTTCACGATATGAGGTGTATAATACCAACCTTTATTGGCAATAACCGCTGTAAAATTAGCAATCTGCAAAGGAGTTAGTAGAATTTCACCTTGCCCCATTCCGTTAAACACTGCTTGCATCGGTCGCCAATTTTTCCCATATCTTCTCTCGTAAAATTTACTATCAGGGATTAATCCTTTAGAACCAACTGCCAAGTCATTATTCAGAAAGACTCCAAGCCCAAAACTATGCATAATCTCTGCCCACTCATCAATTCCCTTACTTGGATTACCTGAATATTTATTGAGCATTGCCAAATAAGCATAAGAAAAATAACAGTTACTTGACACCTGCAAGGACGGAATTAGCGGATCTGCCCCTCCATGCCCTTTAATCCTCACTCCTGCGACATTAAAACCTCCACCACAGGGGAAAATCGTTTTAGAAGTCATAACCCCCATTTGCATGGCTGCCAAAGCGGTAACGAGCTTAAAAGTAGAACCTGGCGGATATGCCGCTTGAATAGAGCGGTCAAACATTGGTCGGTTCATACTATCCATTTGTAAGCGATAAAGATTTTTAGTCTTTTCAGGTCCTGTGAAAAGATTTGGATCAATATCTGGACCTGTTGCCATTGCTAAAATTTCTCCCGTTTTAGGATCCAAAGCTACTATTGCACCTCTTTTATTCACCAGCATTTCTTGTGCAATTCTTTGCAAATCATAATCTATCGTTAAAACCAAATCCTTCCCCGAAACTTCTTCTTTATCCAACTCTCCATTTTTATAAGAACCGATGTTTCTCAACCTAATATCTTTCTGGATATACCTCATTCCCTTTTCCCCACGGAGTTCCTTTTCATAAGCCTTTTCTATACCACTCATTCCTGCCAAATCCCCAGGCAAATAGTATAAAGAATCCCGCTTGATATAAACATCACTTACTTGATTAATATATCCCAATAAATTCCCTGATGTAGAAATTTCGTATTTTCTCTGCGGACGAGATACAATGGAAAATGCAGGGTACTTAAAAATCAATTCTTCTATCCTTGCTACATCTTCCCTAGTTAAATCTTTCATAAAAGTAACAGCATTGAACCTTGAAAAATATTTATCGCTTTCTACTTTTTTGATTCTATTTTCAAAATCCGTACGAGTAATTCCTACCAAATTACAAAAACCCAAAGTATCAAAAATAGGCTTTTTGGTTTCTGGATCCAGCTTCATAGAAGCTTTAGTATAAGAGATTTCATATGTAGGCTGATTCCCCACCAAAATCTTAGAATTTCGGTCAAAAATTATTCCTCTTTGTGGGATTATATATTCTATTTTAATAGAAGTATTCGCAGCATTAAGAACATACATATCTGTCATTAACTGTAAATAACCAAGTCTTGCTACGAAAATCATAGCAATAACTCCCACGGTGATGATGATAGTATGAAATGGTTTCAAACTTTTTGTTTAATTTTAAATATTAAAACATAAAATACAATAAAAACAAACGATAGAATAGAGGTCATTAAGGCATCAATCATAATCTCTAACAAACGACTAAACTTAAAATATTCTATCATCTGCACCAATAATTGATGTACCAAAACATTCATAAAAATAAACCCTAAAAACTGCATCCATTGCAAAGTTTCAAAGGAAAAAAAATCTGAATCCGAATCCGATGAAGTCTTAAAAATTTGAATTCTTATAAAAGCAATAAATACTGTTGCAAAAGCATTAATCCCCCAAGTACCAGCAAACATATCAATACACAAGCCCAATACAAAACTTAGCCCTAAAAACTGAAACCGATCTCTATTAAAAGGATAAAACATCACAAAAATAAGATACAATACAGGCACATATTTATCCATTATCACTATTCTATTAAATATAAAAACTTGCAATACAACAAGCATTGCAATGAATAAAATATCTGTTACTATATTTCTACTAATCATTTTCTTTTATTGTAGTTTCTAGAATTTCTTGTATTTCCTTTTGTTCTTCTTTTTTTAAATTTTTCACAACAAATACTTTCTGCACCTGCCCCATCTTTTGGCTCAACTCCACCGAAATATCCCAATATCCAGTTTTAGAATCCACCTCATAACCTGAGATTCTCCCTATCATAATTCCTTTAGGAAAAATTGATGACTTACCATCTGTGATAATGGTATCTCCTATTTTCAATGAAACATATTTAGGAATATTTGCAAGGTGCATGACACGAGAATCCTCCCCCTCCCAAGATAATGTACCAAAATACATGGAGTTTTTCAAGGCTGCATTGATTTTAATATTATTCGTACTTAGTACCGATTGAACCAAAGCATAATTTTTAGTTGTACTAATCACAATACCAGCGACCCCTTGAGGAGCAATAACTCCCATCTTAGGCTCTATACCATGAACTTCCCCTCTATTAATTGTAAAATAATTATTATTTCTATTAATGCTATTTTGTACTACCTCCGCATCTATAATCGTGTAAGCTTGTCCTTTTTGCAATGTATCTTTCACCAAAGAAATCTTTGCGATACTCATTGAATCTTTACCATAAAGTTGCTGCATTAATGATTTATTTTGCATCACCAAATCCTCATTAACCTGCTTCAATGTCAGATAATTAGCTCCTTCATCAATATACCCAGACACCCAAGCATTAAACACCGCAACATTGGCAGCAACAAATGACCGCTGCATAGAGTTTTTAGTAAAAATCAATACAGCCGATATTATCTGTAAAAACACAAAGAAAGCAAGTAAAGCATTCTTTGTAAAAAATCTTATCAAAAACGACATTTCTGAATAGAAAAAAATTATCTAATCAAAAAATTAAACTTATCCATATTTTTAAGAGCGATTCCTGTACCCCTCACTACTGCTCTTAATGGATCCTCTGCCACAAATACAGGCAAACCAGTTTTTTTGCGTAATCTATCTGAAAGCCCTCTTAATAAAGCACCTCCACCTGCAAGATATATTCCTGTTTTATAAATATCTGCAGATAATTCTGGCGGTGTCATAGAAAGCGTTTCCAACACAGATTCCTCAATTCTTGAAATAGAACTATCCAAAGCACGAGCAATTTCTTTATAGCCAATCATGATTTCCTTTGGCTTTCCGGTAATCATATCACGCCCTTGCACATGAATATCATCTACTTCTATATCTAATTCTTCTACCGCAGAACCTATCTCAATCTTAATTCTCTCCGCCGTTCTCTCCCCGATATATAGATTATGTTGTGTCTTTAAATAAAAAGCAATATCATTAGTAAAAACATCTCCTGCAACTTTTACCGATTTATCTGTAACAATCCCCCCAAGAGCAATTATTGCAATCTCTGTAGTCCCCCCACCTATATCAATAATCATATTTCCCTCTGGCTTTTGCACATCTACTCCAGCCCCAATCGCCGCTGCCATTGGCTCATAAATTAATCTTACTTCTTTGGCATTTACTTTCTGCACAGAATCTTTCACTGCTCTACGCTCCACTTCTGTAATTCCTGACGGAATACATACTACGATTCTCAACGCTGGCTGAAAAAACTTCCCCTTAACCCCTGGTATTTGCTTGATAAATTCTTTTATCATATGTTCAGACGCTTGAAAATCCGCAATAACTCCATCCTTCAAAGGTCTTATTGTTTTTATATCATCATGCGTTTTCCCTTGCATATGTTTCGCTTTTTCTCCTACTGCAATAACCTTCCCCGTGGAACGCTCTATTGCTACAATAGAAGGCTGATCCACTACAATTTTATTATCATGAATAACTAATGTATTCGCTGTTCCTAAATCTATCGCTATGTCTTGTGTAAATGCATTAAATAAGCCCATTTTCCCAAATATATTTTAACTTTACAAAGATAAAAACTTTATTATAATTATCAATTAATTTAGTTATTTTTTCTCTTTTACCAATCGTTCTCCACAAGTTTTACAATACCTTGCATCATCATCATTATCTATATTCCCACATCTATCACAAAGTATTTTTTTTGTTTTCAAATTCAAATATTTCTTTCTCATATGCGAAGTCACAATCCCTGTAGGCACGGCAATAATACTATAACCACAAAGCATCAAAATCATGGAAATAAACTTTCCCAATCCCGTAGTAGGAGAAATATCTCCATATCCTACTGTAGTGATAGTAACCACTGCCCAATAAATACTCACCGGAATATTTTCAAAGCCATGTTTTCCTCCTTCCACTATGTACATCGTAGAACCTAATATCACCACCATAATCACGATAAATAATAGAAAAACCGCAATTTTACGAGAACTATTTTTCAGAGAATCTAAAATATAATGTCCATCATCCATATAATCCATCATATTAAGAATTCTAAAGATTCTTAACATTCGTAAAAACCGAATAATCATTAAGAATTTAACCTCGTGAAAAAAAATCCCTAAGAAAAATGGAATTATTGATAGCAAATCTATTAGCCCTAAAAAACTAAAAACATAATCTCGCTTACTCTTAACTACAAGTACCCGAATAATATACTCAATGGTAAAAAGCGTAGTCATTATCAGCTCCAAATACCAAAAGGTCCTATGAAACTTGATACTCTCCACACTATCCAGAATAATGATTATTGTGCTAAGTGTAATCATAAATAGCAAAACCAAATCAAATAACTTACCCAAAGGAGTATCCGCAAAATATATTATTCTAAAAAGCTTCTTTTTCCAACCCTCATCTTCTGGGATGAGATTATGCTCTCTTCTCATCTTACAAGTATTTTTTCCCATTTTCAATCTCTTTTTTGAAAAAAATAATACAAAATTATACTTTTTTATTATCCCTAATCTCAAAGTAATTATCCTACTTATAACCAAAATATATTTTCAAGGCTTTACAACCATCGGTGAGAGGATTTGCTCCATAGTTTGATAATTTTCAGCAGGACACTGTGACAAATCTCCTACTTCTATTTTTCTATCCTTAACCCACCAAAACTTTGAAGAAAAATCTTTTGCCAAACGCCAATCATGCGAAGAAAACAAGAGTAACTTCCGCTCTACTTCTACAATCTCTCTCAATAACTCTAAAATCATAAGTTTATTATCTTCATCCAGATGAGTAGTTGGTTCATCTAAAATAATCATAGGAGTATTCTGTACTAATGCTCTCCCGATAAATGCTTTTTGAAGATTACCGTCAGAGAGTTCAGTTAACTGATAGTTTTTATACTGCTCTAAATGAAGTTTTTCTATCACCCCATCTACGCTCTTTTTATCCTCTGCCGTTAGTTCAAAATAATATGGATAATGAATATATTTTCCTAACGCAATCAAATCCCAAAGGCGATAATGATGAGGAACTTTTGCCTTTGAAAACACTACCGATATTTTCTGAGCAATCTCTATAGCTGAGAGTTTCTCCACAGGCTTATCTTGAAGAAAAATTTCTCCTGATAATAATGGAATCTGCCCCAAAACACTCTTTATTAGCGTCGTCTTACCCACTCCATTATTTCCTAATAACAAACACATCTCTCCTAATTCTAATGATAGGTTTGTTTCTAAAATTAAAGGATTTTGATATCCAATCACCGCATTTTTAAGAGTGAGCATAAACTGAACCTTTATGTTAAATTATCTTTATCTAAAACCTCTTGCAAGAGTTCATTCATTACCTCCATAGAAAGCACTTGTAAAAACCGAGTTTTATATTCTTTGAAATGAGGAATACCTCGGAAATAATTACCATAATGCTGTCTCATTTCTACAAGCCCTCCCTTTTCTCCTTTCCATTCTACAGACCATTCGGCATGTTTTCTCACAGCCTCTAATCTATCTTTGAGTGTCGGTGGAGATAATTTTTCTCCAGTCTTAAAGAAATGTTTAATTTCATTAAAAATCCACGGATAACCTATTGCCGCACGCCCTATCATCATTCCATCAACACTATATTTTTCTCTATAACTCTGTGCTTTTTCAGGTCCGTCAATATCTCCATTTCCGAAGATAGGGATTTCTATATTTGGGTTATTCTTAATCTTTGAAATATACTCCCAATCTGCTTGTCCTTTATACATTTGGGTTCGTGTTCGGGCATGAATAGTTAAAGCTTTGATGCCAACCTCTTGTAGCCGCTCCGCAACCTCTTCTATATTGATGCTTTCCGTATCCCAGCCCAGCCTTGTCTTCACTGTCACAGGCAAATCGGTAGATTTCACCACCGCTTTTGTCAATCTCACCATCAAATCAATATCTTTCAAAACACCCGCCCCTGCTCCTTTGCTCACCACCTTCTTTACTGGACAACCGAAATTAATATCCACCAAATCAGGCTCTACCGTCTCTACAATTTTAGCCGACATCGCCATCGCTTCTTCATCTCCTCCAAAGATTTGAATCCCGATAGGTCTCTCATAATCAAAAATATCTAATTTTTTACGGCTTTTAATGGCATCACGAATAAGTCCTTCCGAAGAGATAAACTCCGAGTACATCATATCTGCTCCATGCATCTTGCAAAGCCTTCGAAACGGTGGGTCTGAAACATCTTCCATCGGTGCTAAAAGCAATGGAAAATCTGGTAGCTCTACATTTCCTATTTTTATCATGCCACAAAGGTAAATATTATTTTAATAATCATTAAAAAGTATTTTTTGAGAAAAAGAATTATCAAAAGAATACTAAATTCCAATTCTTTCTATTTCCTAATTATCAAAATCACTCCAAAATCTCCTCACTCATCACAACCGAACATCTCTCCGCACTGGATTTTAATCATCGGTTATAACCATCACTCTGTTTCAAACTGATTTTAATCATATTTTTTCACTAAATATTCCTTTCAAAAAGTTTGGAAATGTTAGCAATACTTGTTATATTTGTGTCACTAATTTTTAATCAAATCATCTATCATCTTATTATTATATATGAAAATTAATTTCTCTAAAATCGGAACGAAAGACCTTGCAACATTAGCTGAAAGAGTCTTGACAAGTACTAAAAAAAGCGAATATAAAATAGTAGAAAACCATTCGCTTTTAAATAAAATCCAAGAAGAATTCGCCCAATACCAAAAAGTATATAATAAACTCGCTTATAGCGGAAAGGGAGCTTCTGTCTTAGATGCAGATAAAAATAGAGATAAAATATTCTCCATTATGAGAAATTATCTTAAAGGCTTTGAGAAAGCAACAGAGCTGGTAGGTCATCAAGATGCATTAGATTTATACCAAATCTTCAAAAGCATTGGCCTAAAATTAGATAAAAGAAATTATGCTGAAGAGACAGCCCTTATGAATAACCTCATCACAGAGCTTAGCAAGGAAGAAAATAATACAAAACTAAACCGAATAAATCTTACCCCTTACTTCTTAAAACTAAAACAAGCACAAGCAGATTTTGAGAAAATCTATGCAGAGCAAATCAATGCGAATGCGGAACTTCATAAACTCCCTTCTGCTACCAACAGCCGAAAAAACTTAGAACAAGTTCTTAAAAAATTCTTCCAATTATTAGATGCTATGCAAAGCGAAGCCCAATGGGATAAACTACATAGCGAAGTCAATGAAATTATAAAAGGAATACAGAAATGATCGGTAATTTTCTCTTATATGATGAAAACTATCAATTAAAAAATAGAAAAAATAAATACACTTATCAAAGAAAAAATATCTGTTTTCATATTTTCATATTTATGTTAGATGAAAGAGTTAGGATTATTATAATCTTAACTCTTTTCTATTTAGCCACTTTATTAATCATTAAATATTATTCTCTGATTTTAAATTTTTATTAAAAACTTATTACTTTTATATATTTTCTAATAATATTCAAAGCATTGCGTTTAATAAAGTAAAATATTATATTTGCATTGATTAAAAATTCAACTATGAACTCTATTTTATTCAGATTTTTTCCTCTTTTGATATTCACTTTAGGAGCTATTATTTATGGTATTGATTTTATCACCCCCCTTTCAAAAGTAATATTTACAGTCACACATTTCATTATTTGTGGGGCTTTTATTTTTTATGCTTTTTTTAAGAAAAACCTTACTACTTGGATTCTTACGAGTATGATTTCAGGTATTATCATCGGGGTAGAATTTCCTGGCACTGCCTTGGCATTACAGCCTTTGAGTAGTGGGTTTATTAAATTAGTCAAAACTATTGTAGGCCCTATTTTATTTGCCACATTGGTATTTGGTATTGCTGGGCATTCAGATTTAAAACAAGTGGGACGCATGGCATGGAAATCTCTCTTGTATTTCAATATTGCAACGACCTTCGCTATCTTTATTGGATTGATTTCTATTAACATTTCACAAGCGGGAGTTGGAATAGATTTGAGTCAATTTCCTCAACATGAACTTCCTAAAACTTCAGCCGTAAAAGAACAAGATGTCAAAGCCCTTGAACATATCCCCGAAGGTAGCCAATGGCTTTATAAAACAACAGCTTTCTTCCGTGATATTTTCCCAGAAAACATCATAAAATCTATTCATGATAACCAGGTTTTGCAAGTGGTGATTTTCTCCATAGCTTTCGGTATAGGACTAGCAATGCTTGATGATAAAAAAAAGAAGCCTATTTTAGATTTTGTAGAAAGTCTCTCGGAAGTAATGTTTAAATATACTAAGATTATTATGTATTTCGCCCCAATAGGAGTAGGAGCTGCAATGGCTTACACTGTTGGACATTTGGGAATAGACATTTTAAAGTATCTTTTCTTGCTTCTTCTTACTCTTTATTTTGCGATTGCGGCATTTATCATCATCGTTCTATTACCTTTAGCACTTTACCTCAAAATTCCAATAAAAAAATTCATCTTAGCAATAAAAGAGCCTGTGTCTATAGCTTTCGCGACTACCAGTTCTGATGCCGCTCTACCAAAAGTAATGAGCAATATGGAAGCCTTCGGTGTTCCAAGAAAAATAGTATCTTTTGTAGTGCCAACTGGTTATAGTTTTAACCTTGATGGCACAGCATTATACCTATCACTCACTGCCATCTTTGTGGCACAAGCTGCGGGAATAGAAATGAGCATCGGACAGCAATTATTAATGTGTCTTACACTAATGATTACGAGTAAAGGCGTTGCAGCAATTCCTAGGGCAGCACTGATTATTCTTATTGCTACAGCAGATCAATTTGGGCTACCACTACTGATTATCTCCGCTATTTTGGGAATTGATGAATTAATGGATATGGGAAGAACTTCCCTGAATGTAATCGGAAATTGTCTAGCTTCAATCATCATCGCAAAATGGGAAGGAGAATTTGACCAAGAAAAAGCTGAAAATTATGTAGAATAATATTCCTCGTGAAAAAAATAAAAAAAATCTATCTCGTTGAGATAGATTTTTTATTAATGATTATGATAACAACTTCTTAACCATTTCAGAAATACTCTTACCATCAGATTTTCCTACAAGAGCTTTACTTGCCACACCCATTACTTTCCCCAAATCCTTTAAGCTTTCAGCTCCTACTTCTGTAATGATATTTTTAATTTCTATTTCTAATTCTTCTAATGAAAGTTGCTTTGGCAAGAATTTTTCAATTACTTTCATTTGTGCCTCTTCTACTTCTGCCAAATCATTCCTATTCTGGGCTATGAATTGCTCATAAGAATCTTTTCTTTGCTTCACCATTCTTTGCAAAATTGCAATTTCTTGCTCTTCACTAACTTCTACTCCTTTAAGTTCAGTTTTTGCTAAAAGTATTTGAGATTTTATTGCTCTCAATGAATCCAAAGCGACTTTATCTTTATCTTTCATCGCTACTTTTAGAGCTTCCGTTATTTTCTGTTCTAAATTCATCTCCTCAAAAAATTAATTTTCTAATCTACATCTTTATTCAAATATTTATTCTCTCTCATCTCCACTTTCCCATTTCTTTCTGTATAAAAAGAACTAATATTTTGCCCCGATGTATTTTCTAAATCCAAACTTACATTTCTTCTTTTAAAAGCAGGAATAGTCTCAAAAGTATTTTCATTTTCATTTGCTTGATATCTCGAATTAAATTCTCTCAATTTATTTCTCCTTTCCAATACTTTTGGATTCTCTGCTATTTTCTTTTCTATAATGGTAATTTCTTCTTTTTGCTCTATCTCAAAAATAGGCTCTTCTTTTTTTTCTACAATAGCTTCTTCATTTTGAGAAGCTACGGGTTTCTCTTTAGTCAATATCTTAAACTCTGTTACTTCCTCCTTTTGATTTTGGTTTACAAAAACTGGAGTTTCTACATCTTTTCTATTGTTTCCAAAATTAAATCCTTGTGATTTTATCTCTTCATTTTGAAAATCGTTCTTTGAAACTTCCTTTTCATCAGTAAATAAATCAAAAGTATAAGATACCCCTTCTAATTCATTATAAGAAAATAGATCATAATCTGATCTTGATTCTTCTTCCTTTATAAATTCTTTTCCTGAATTTTCAAAAGAAAAACTCATTCTATCTTCTTCTAAAACAGGAGTTTCTACCTTTTCTGCTTGTGTTACCGCAAAAGCATTCCTTGGCATATTTGGTTTTATGCCTTCATCATCCTCTAAACGAAATACCCTTTTTCCTGTTTCCACATCATTTTTCTGAATATTTTCAGTAGCATTCATGAGCTGAGATGGCGATTCTGTCACCACCCCTTCTTCTACTTTTGACTGATAAGCAGCATGTTCATCCAAAAGAATAGTAACTTTCTCTGGTTTAGGCTCAACTTCTGTCACCGTTTGCTTTTTTTCATATTCAGGAGCAAATCCTGTAGCAATTACCAAAACTTTAATCGCATCTCCTAAATCCTCTTCTGTACCAACCCCAAAAATCACATTAGCACTATTACTTCCCCCTGCTTCTTTTTGAACATAATCATTGATAAACCCTATCTCATCCATAGTTGCCTCCTGATTTTCTTCATTACCACTTAAAATAAGCAACAACACATCTTTGGCACCCGTAATTTTATTATCATTCAATAATGGAGAATCCAATGCTTTTT
>CAUTLL010000003.1:0-20912 GCA_963539275.1 uncultured Flavobacteriaceae bacterium | reverse complement strand
TAAGGTGAGAGCTGGTGTATCTAAAACAGCTAGAGATGCGGAGCCTTATTTGGTAAATCAGGTTTATACTTCTGCCTCTTATGGAGATAGTTTTACTGATGGAGTGAATTTCCCAATGACACTTAATGGTAATACCGTAGTAGGGTATTCTGTAGCAAATACTTCAAGAAATGCAAATTTAAAACCAGAATTTACTACGGAGTATGAATTAGGAGCAGAGCTGAAGTTTATTAGAAATAGAATTGGGCTGGATTTTACCTATTTTAGAAATATAAATACGGATGTTATTATTCCTAATTTGGAAGTGTCTCCTGCGTCTGGAACTACTAGAAGTGTGGTAAATATAGGAGGAACAAAGGTTCGAGGAATAGAAGTAGGATTGAATATAGTACCAATTAAATCTAAAGATTTTAATTGGGAATTAAATTTGAATTTTAGTAAAATTAAATCTAAAGTAGTTGATATAGCTCCATACGAGAGAGTATTTATGGGAGGATTTTCAGGAAACCCTGCAATTTATGCTATTCAGAATGAAAGATTGGGTTCTATTGTAGGGTCTGCTTATTTAAGAGATGAAAAAGGTAATATTGTAGTTAGAAAAGGTCTTCCGGTAACGGTTTCTGGACAGAATCTTGGTTATGTAGAGCCGGATTGGACAGGGAGTTTAAGTACAGCATTTAAATATAAAGGTGTTTATTTGACAGCTCAAGTAGATGTTAGACAGGGAGGTTATATTTATAATGGAACAGAAATGTTGATGGACTACTATGGGGTTTCGGAGAAGACAATGAGTAGAAATGATTATACTATTATTCAGGGAGTAACCAAAGAGGGGGCGACTAATACTACCAAGGTGTTACAGAATTTAGATTATTATGATGCTTTGCCGGATGAAGCGTATGTATATAAAAATAACTGGGTGAAGTTAAGAGAAATAACATTAGGGTATAGTTTCAAGCCAAGGGGATTATCATTTGTGAGAAGTATAGATATAGGAGTGTATGGTAGGAATTTAGCGTTATGGACAAAAGTTCCTCATATAGACCCAGAGTCCAGTTCATTGGGTACAGGAAATGCACAAGGGGTATCTCGTATGGCGTTCCCAACAACAAGAAGTTTCGGATTTAATTTCAAAGTTCAATTTTAAAGATTAAATAAATGAAAAAGATAAAATATAATATTATCAGATATGCTATAGTGGCAGGAGTAGCATTTGCACCATTTGTGGTAACTTCATGTAGACAAGAGTTAGATATCAATGTAGACCCAAATAATCCGTCTACTGCATCTATAAATAGTCTTCTTTCTGCCTCTCAAGTAGGTTTAGGATATGCTTTGGGTGGAGAAGGAACCAGAATGCCAGCGGCTATTGTACAGCATTATGCTGGGCATAGAAGTCAGGCTTTAGATTATGCTAAATATAAGATTTCTTCGGATGATACAGAAGGGGTATGGACTTCTCTTTATAATGTATTGATGGATTTAAAAGAAGTAGAAAATAAAGGTATAGAATCAGGAGAGCAAGTATATGTAGGAGTGTCTAAATTACTTCAAGCGTATACATTTAGTGTATTGACAGACCTTTATGGTGATATTCCTTTTTCGCAAGCTTTAAAAGGCTCCGTTAATCCGTTACCTATTTATGATACTCAGGAATCTATATATCCTAAACTTATTACGATGATAGAAGAAGGAGTAGTGGCAGTGCAATCTGGTAAAGGAATGCTTTCTCCAGCGGTAGATGTAGTATATAGTGGAGATACTGCGAAGTGGGTGAAATTTGGAAATTCTTTAAAGTTAAGATTGCTTAATCATTTGAGTAAAAAAGATGCAAATGCAGCTAGAGCGTTTTTAGCAACAAATCCCGATTTGATAGAAAATTATGCAGATAATGCGAAAGTACCATTCGGAACAACGGCTACAAGTGCTAATCCTATTTATCAGTTTGATAATCTTTCGGGAAGGTTGGATCAAGCAGTTTCAAGTACGATTGTGGATAAAATGACAGCATTATCAGATCCAAGATTATCGTTATATTTTGAGTCAGTTTCAAAAGGTGATTTGGCAGGAAAATATATAGGAAATGCTCCTGGTAGTAGTGAGGAAGATTCGGATAAGAGTAAATATTCTAGAGTAGGTTCTGCTTATGCCTCCCAAAACTCACCTGTAATGCTTATGAGTGCAGCGGAAGTAAATTTTATAAAGGCAGAAATTTATCAGAGGGCATCAAATGAGGCAAGTGCTCAAACGGCTTATGAAACAGCAATTACTCAAGACTTTTTGGCATTGGGGCTTAAGAATTCAGATGCGGTTACTTATTTAGCTAATGCAGATGTAGCTTATGATAATACACTGCAAAGAATCATGGAACAAAAATGGATTACTATGTTCCAAGCATCTTATGAAGCTTGGGTAGATTGGAGAAGAACGGGCTTCCCATTACTTAATTTACCTACAAAAAGTGTGGTATCATCCGTGCCGAGAAGGTTACCTTATCCTACGATAGAGATTAGTGTAAATAGAGCAAACCTTGAAGCGGGTCCTGGTATTCCTGTTAATCGTGTGACTTATTTAACTCCTGTTTGGTGGGATAAATAAAATTTCTATATATAATATATTATTAATAATAAACCGCTTTCGGGCGGTTTTTTTGTTTTTTACTTTAAAATAAACTCCTTTTTTGTTCCGCCAAAGAGTATTTTTCAGGTTCATGAGTATGAAAATGATATTTCGAATGATGATTAGCAAGGTAAATATGATGACTGAGATGATAAATATTATCAAAAATATGCTTCGGATGACCAAAAAGGAGAGGAATATGACCTCGGAGGTAGTAATTATCATTAAAAAGGTGCTTCGGATGACTAAAAAGGTGCAAAATATGATTAAAATGATGTTCCAAATGATAATTGAGATGAAAACGAACATCAATTGATTAAAAAGAACCTGATATTTGAAATTTGAGTTGGTTTGAAGAGTTTTTTCATACATTCATCGTATATTTGCACCATTAAAAATCAAGAAGATGAACATCAAAGAAAATATACAGCAAAAAATTTCCAAAGTAATAGAGAAGCTCTACCAAGTGGGGGGCGTGGCTTTGGAGGTTCAGGAGAATAAAACGGATTTTGAGGGGGATTTTACCATCGTAATTTTCCCATTGGTGAAACAATTAAAGAAAAGCCCTGATGTATTGGGGACAGAGCTGGGTGAGGCACTTTTGCAGTCGGTAGATTTCGTGGAGAAGTTTAATGTTATTAAAGGTTTTTTGAATATCTCGGTAAAGAGTGAATTGTTCCTTGAAATCTTTAAAGCAACACAAGAGAACTTTGGTAAAATCCAACCTAAAAATAAAAAGGTAATGGTAGAATATTGTTCCCCAAATACTAACAAACCTCTTCATCTGGGGCATATTAGAAATATTCTATTAGGGTATTCCGTTTCTCAAATATTACAGGAAGCAGGGTATGAGGTGGTTAAGACTCAAATAGTAAATGATAGAGGGGTTCATATTTGTAAGTCTATGCTGGCTTGGGAAAAGTTCGGAAATGGTGAGACTCCTGAGACTAGTGGACTGAAAGGAGATAAGCTTGTGGGAAATTACTATGTGAAATTTGATCAAGAATATAAAAACGAAATAGAAGCCTTAAAGCAGAAAGGTATTAGCGAAGATGAAGCCAAGAAGCAGGCTCCACTTTTTTTGGAAGCTCAGAAAATGCTCTTAGATTGGGAAAAAGAAGACCAAAAAGTAAGACAGCTTTGGGAGATGATGAACCAATGGGTGTACGCAGGATTTGCGGAAACTTATAAGCGTTTAGGAGTAGATTTTGACCAAATACAATATGAAAGTAATACATATCTACTTGGAAAAAATATTATTCAAGAAGGGGTAGCCAAAGGAGTATTTTACCAAAAAGAGGATGGCTCGGTGTGGTGTGATTTGACAGATGAAGGACTTGATGAGAAGCTTCTCCTTCGAGGAGATGGTACCTCAGTGTATATAACTCAGGATTTGGGTACAGCAGTAGGAAGGTTTGAAGATAATAATATTCAAAAGTTGATTTATACTGTAGGTAATGAGCAAGATTATCATTTTCAAGTTTTGTTTAAAATTCTAAAAAAGCTCGGCTATCAGTGGGCAGATCAGCTGTATCATCTCTCTTATGGAATGGTGGAATTGCCAAATGGAAAGATGAAATCTAGAGAGGGTACTGTGGTAGATGCTGATGATTTGATGCAAGAAATGTATCTTACCGCAAAAGAAAAAGCCAAGGAATTAGGTAAATTAGAAAACCTAACCGATGAAGAAAAAGAAAAATCTTATGAAATTGTAGGTATAGGAGCGTTGAAATATTTTATGTTGAAAGTGGATCCAAAGAAAAAAATGCTATTTAACCCTGCTGAAAGTATTGATTTTAATGGAAATACAGGCCCATTTATTCAATATACTTATGCTAGAATTCAGTCTCTATTGGAGAAGGCTAATTTCCAAAATACGGCCCTTGCTGAGGTTGTTCCAAACGCTTCAGAAAAGGAATTAATCAGCCGATTATCAGAAATGAAGAATGTGATAGAAAAGGCATCAGAGATGCTTAACCCCGCACATTTGGCAAATTATATTTATGATTTAGTAAAGGTTTATAATTCATTTTATCAAAACAACCCTATTCTTAGCCAAGATGATGAGGCGGTGAAGAATTTCCGACTTCATTTATCTTTATTAACTTCAAAGACGATTAAAAAAGGTTTAGAGCTTTTAGGTATTGGTGTTGTGAATAGAATGTAATTTGATTTAGTAATAAAATAAAGAACCATTTCCTTTCAAAGAAATGGTTCTTTATTATCCTAGTATCTCATTCAGTATTTTGGCTAGTCTTAGTCCTCCGTAGAGTAACTGTTGTTCTAAAATGGGAGTGTATTTATACTGATAAGCATAGCTGTAATTTTTCCCAGTTTCTACATCGGCATAAAGTTTATTAGCAATTTTATGGCTATCATAAAACCAGTCTTCTAAGCTACCGTTTTGTATCTGTTTGATTTCTTTTTTTGATTTTACATCAAGGATATGAGCGAATTCTGTATAACTATAATTGGTTGCATCAATGAGTTTGCTATCCCATAAAGAGTGTAAATTGGTTGGTTTCCCAAAGAATTGGATTTTAATCAAATTACCGCCTAAATCTTCGGATCTTCCTGTATGCATAGGTTGAGCCATGTCTCCCATAAGATGAACGAGAAATCTTAAATAAATTTCCTTATCCTTTTGAGAGGTTTCTTTGTCTTTAATTTTTTTACTTAAATTTCTAATCTCGGTGTAAATATTAGGGGATTTTTGTGCCTTTAAGGCTTTTGAAAAGGATATTGCATCATTTTGCGGAGAAATATTGATATAATGCCACACTTCGGTGTGTTTCCAAGTGTTTGTTGTATCACTTTTGATTTCGTCTGGCCAATTTGCCCAATAAGCTAATTTCTGGTTCCCGATAAGTTTTTTAAGTTTTCTTTTAGCTTTTGGTGATAAATTATTCTCTGCAATTTCTGCTACGATGCGGTGCCCTGTTGTCCCCCAAGCATAAATTTTATTAAGACTTCCTAAAAGGAAAGATGTTATCAACAATATTTTGACATAAAAATGATAAACTTTCATTTTGAATATATTTCATTAATTCCTAGAATAGTTATTTATTTGAGAATTTTCTCTAAAATTCTCAAAGTAATCAGATAAGTTGGCTTTACTCCTGTAAGTCCTAATCCGCCAGATGATAATGTGCTACCAGTCTCTAGTGGATTGTCAGAAGCGTAATAAGCATAACAAAGGAATAAGTCCTCATTGATATGATGTCTTATTTTAGAGGCTACTTGAATAGCTTTTTGGTAGTGAGCTCCTTCCATTTCTAAACCGATGGACTTCCAAGAAGTATTCATGAAGTAGGATAAAATATCTTTATTTTGCAAAGAAGTACCCAAAACGGTTACCATACTTCCTTCAAAAGCTTTTAGCTCATTGTCTTGGAAATCTTCTAATTTTAAAGCATTTTCAAAAGGATAGTTATCTGCTGTTCCTTCAAAAATATGAGATGTAGGAATCATAATATCTCCTTTTTCTCCTGTTAAAATTCCTGCTTTTCCCATGATGGAGATAGATTTCACATTGAGTTTGCGTTCTTCTCCATTGACTTCAAATGGGCGTAGGAGTTCATCCATGATTTCAAAAGCCTGCTCTCCAAAAGCATAATCAAAAACGATTAAAATGTCTTCGCTAGAAAAATTAAACTTGCTGAAAGGAGTGTTTTTTAAGCTAACTTTTTTCAAATCAATGATTTGTACATCAATGTTACAACCGCTTTCGTCTTTGATGTAAATCATTCCTTGAGATAAAGCGTAGTCTAGAATCCTATCTTGAAGGTTTTTATTATTGCTTATTTCTTCATAAAGGCTGTAATCAGTTTCTGTCTTGCAAGGTCTTTTTAAGGCATCATTGGCGAAAATCATATTTTTTACAGAGTGCATATTTGCACTAATGATGTTCATAGGTCTTTGATGTAGATTTTCCTTTACTAAAACATTTTTCAGCTTATTTGCCCATTTTTCTCCGAATAGGTGATGTCCTACACGCTCTTGTAAGATAGAAGAAAAATGAATTTCTCTTTCTCTTTCTCCTTTTTTGTCATTAAAACTGATTTGACCTAAATTATAAATAATTTTGAATAATCTGTCAGGATTTTCATCGCTTCCGAATTTATGGTAAGCCGCAAGAGTTTCATCAAAAGATCTTCCTAAAAGAGCAGAAAGATGAATAATTGCTGTTTCTTTTTCTTTTCGGGTGAATTTTTTCTCTCCTTTGGCAACTTCTTCTATAATGTTCCAAACTCTCTTTGGGTGAAGCTCTTTCATATCAAAACCTATTTCTCGGATTTTATCAGCCTCTATATAAAGGAAAGTCAAGTGAGTGAGAATGTCGTAAATTTCAGAACGCCCCAAAAGCACCTCAATATTCATTTGATATTGGTCTATTCTATAGCAGTTTCTTCTTCTTTTTTTAGGAACTATAGGAGTGAAACTTGCCTTGTGAAAGCCTTCATCAGAGGTTAAATGAATAAAAGCACACTCTTCTATTCCTTCAGGTAATCGGTCCAGAACATATAGTAATCCATCTAATTCTATTTTATTTGGATTATTCATTGTTCCATAAATTTCAGGATTTATGGTAGAAAGTAGACTTCTGATATTTTCACCAGAAACTCCTCCTGGTTTGAAATAACCTCTATAAAACAAGTGACGCATAGAAACATAAATTTTTTCTATGGCTTCTGTGGTTAATCTTGCTCTTGAATTTGTCATATAAATGTAATTGATGGTTATATGAGAGTGATGTGAGAAAAAATATTTTTATAAAAAATCACTCAAAAAAAATATTAAATTCCACAAATTTAGTAAAAATATTTTTAATATTTATTTTTTGATAAAAGGATGAATATTTTTTATCATCAAGTTTCTTTTTTATATTTTTGCTTAAAGTTTTTAATTGAAAAAGTAACAAATGAAAGGAATAATACTTGCAGGCGGGTCGGGTACAAGGCTTTATCCATTGACAATCGCTGTTTCTAAGCAGTTGATGCCTGTTTATGACAAACCGATGATTTACTATCCTATTTCAACGCTTTTATTAGCGGGGATTAGAGAGATTTTGATTATTACTACTCCTCATGATAGAGGAGCTTTTCAGAGACTTTTAGGAGATGGCTCACAGATTGGTTGTAAATTCGAGTATAAAGTACAGCCTTCACCTGATGGATTGGCTCAAGCTTTTATTTTGGGTGAAGAATTTATAGGAAATGATTCGGTGGCGTTGGTTTTAGGAGATAATATTTTTTATGGGACAGGGCTTCCAGCATTATTGGAAAGTAAAACACAGATGAAAGGAGGTTGTGTTTTTGCGTATCAAGTATCTGACCCAGAGCGTTATGGTGTAGTGGAATTTGATGCCGACCAAAAAGCGATTTCCATAGAAGAAAAACCATTGCAACCGAAGTCTAATTATGCGGTGCCAGGATTGTATTTTTATGATAACTCTGTAGTGGAGTATGCTAAAAGTTTGAAGCCATCTGCAAGAGGAGAGTTAGAAATTACGGATATTAATAAAATTTACCTTGAAAAAGGAGAATTGGAGGTAGGAGTTATGAGTAGAGGGACGGCGTGGCTAGATACAGGAACTTTTGATTCTCTACATGAAGCATCAGAATTTGTGAAGGTTTTAGAGAAAAGACAAGGGTTTAAGATTTCTTGTATTGAAGAAATTGCTTATAAAAAAGGATTTATCAATGAAAAGCAGTTGAGTGAGTCAGCTGAAAGATACGGAAAAAGTGGTTATGGAGATTATCTAAAATCATTGATAAAGTAGATTTTAAGTCCCAAGCGATCAACCTTATTATTTGGTGTTCTTGGGATTTTTTCTATAAAAATAACCTCTTTAGGTTTTAAATATCTTTTTTCAAAAGGAAGTTGTAAAATATGAGATTTTAAATTTAAATCTTCTTCTCCTTCAATTACTAAAACTAATTTTTCTCCTAAATTTATATCAGGAATTCCAATGAACACTAATTCATTCGGGATAAATTTTTTAATCCAATCTTCTAAACTTTCAGGTGATATTTTTATACCTCCAGAATTGATAATATTATCAATTCTTCCTAAAAATTTAAATTTTCTTTTGTTTTTTAATTCTATTAAATCGTTGGTTACTAATATTTTGTTGTTTAGTTGGGGTGCGTCGATTACCAAGCAACCTCGCTGGTCTTGAGAAATTTTTACTCCGTCTAAAACTCTGAAATATTCTTCCCTTTTGGGTAATATAGATTTTAATGCAATGTGAGAAAGAGCTTCGCTCATTCCATAAGTTTCATAGATTTTTGTTTGTGGATTTTTTTGTGTTAATTGTTGTTTTAAACTTTCGGAAATACTTGCTCCGCCAATAATGAGTTTTTTTATATAATGAATTTTGTCTAATGAATTCTGAACTTGTAACGGAGTCATAGCACAAAAATCAATTTCTTCGGTTATGTTTTCTAATGGGAACAAAGATGGAGTTTGGATAAGCAATTTCATTCGTCGCTCAATAGCTCTTACTAGCATCATTTTTCCCGAAATATATTCTGTAGGTAGACATAATAATGCTGTATTTCCTTCTTTTAATCCTAAGAAATCACAAGTCATCTTTGCTGAATTTAGCATTTTATCTTTTTCTACATCTAATATCTTTGGTGTTCCCGTAGAGCCAGAAGTTTGTACTTTCATGAATTTAGAGTCAGAAAACCAACTCTTAAGAAATAGAACAATGAATTCAGGTAATTTTTCTTCAAATTGAAGTAAGATGTCTGAAGAGGAAAAATCTAAAATCATTTTATGCTAAATTCAGCAAGGATAAATATTTATTATTGGTGATATTGTTTTTCGTAATATTTTTGATAGTCTCCGTTTGTGACATTTTCTAGCCATTCTTGATTTTCTAAGAACCAATCAATGGTTTGAGAGAGCCCTTCCTCAAAGGTTACCGAAGGCTTCCAACCTAAATCTCTACTCAGTTTAGAGGCATCTATGGCATATCGTTTGTCATGTCCTGGTCTATCTTTCACAAAAGTGATGAGTTTTTCTGAGTATCCTTTTGGTCTTCCTAATTTTGCATCCATTTGTTTAATTAATTCTTTAATTAAATCAATATTTTGCCATTCATTCCAACCACCGATATTGTAGGTTTCTCCTGTCTTTGCTTCATGGAATATTTGGAAAATAGCTTTAGCATGGTCAATTACGAATAGCCAATCACGAGTATATTTACCATCGCCATAAATGGGAAGTTGTTTTTCGTTGATAATATTAGAGATACAAAGCGGAATTAATTTTTCTGGGAAATGATTTGGACCATAGTTGTTTGAACAGTTAGAAACAATGTAAGGGAGTCCATAAGTGTTTCCATAAGCTCTTACTAAATGGTCGCTAGCAGCTTTACTTGCAGAATATGGAGATTTCGGGTCATAAGGTGTTTCCTCAGTGAAAAATCCAGTCTCTTCTAAAGCACCATACACTTCATCCGTAGAAACATGGTAGAAAAGATTTTTTCTCGGCTCATTAGGAAATCTTCCATGCGTATGTTCTGTATTGAGTGTCCAAAATTCTTTACAAAGATTAAGAAGATTAGCAGTCCCAATTACATTGGTATTGATAAAAGCATTTGGGTCTGTGATGCTTCTATCCACATGGCTTTCTGCTGCGAGGTGTATCACTGCATTTGGATTATGTTTTTCAAAAACTCTTCTAAGTTCTTCGGGTTTGGTAATATCTGCTTTTTCAAAGATATAATTCGTTTTGTTTTCTATATCTTTCAAATTTTCAAGATTACCTGCATAAGTAAGGGTATCAAGATTGATGATTTTTGTTTGCGAAAGATTTTTTACAAATTCACGAACAACATGAGAACCGATAAATCCTGCTCCTCCAGTAATAATGATTGATTTCATGTTTTAGTTTATTTTATAATTTTTCTACCGATTGATTTGTAATAAAATCCTGTGTTTCTTATTTGGTCTAAAGAAAACATATTTCTACCATCGAAAATGGCTTTATTCTTCATCTTTTGAGCTAATAAATTAAAGTTAGGATTTTTGAATTCACTCCATTCTGTCGCAATGAGTAAGCAGTCGGCATTTTCTATACAAGAATACATGTCTTTCGAGTATTCTATCTTTTCTCCGAAAATTCTTTTGACATTTTCTTCCGCGATAGCATCATATGCGGTTATTTTCGCTCCTTTTTCTAAGAGAAGAGTGATGTTATCTAATGAAGAGGATTCTCTAATATCGTCTGTATTTGCTTTGAATGCTAATCCCCAAATTGCAATTTTTTTATCTTTTAGGTTGTTATCAAAATATTTTTGAATCTCGGAAATGAGAATTACTTTTTGAGATTTATTTACTTCTTCAGTGGCGTTAAGGATTTGAAAATTAAAGTTCTCTTCTTTTCCTGACTTTATGAGAGCTTTCACATCTTTCGGGAAACAGCTTCCTCCATAGCCTATCCCAGGGAATAAAAACCTATGCCCGATTCTGTCATCACTTCCTATGCCGAGCCTTACTTTATCCACATCAGCACCTACTTTTTCGCAGTAGTTTGCGATTTCGTTCATGAAAGTGATTTTTACTGCTAAAAATGAGTTGGATGCATATTTGGTTAGTTCGGAAGATTTTTCATCCATAAAAATAATAGGAACCCCCGTGTTTGTGAACGGTTGATATATTTTTGACATGATGTCTTTTGCTTTGTCAGAGTTAGAGCCGACAATAATTCTCGCGGGGTTCATAGAATCTTCTACTGCAAAACCTTCACGGAGAAATTCAGGGTTTGAAACCACATCAAAAGGAATATTGGTTTTTGCAGATATGGTTGTTCTTACTTTATCGGCAGTACCCACAGGAACAGTAGATTTATTCACCACGACCTTATAATCAGTCATTAATTCACCGATTTGATTAGCGACACCAATTACATAAGAAAGATCTGCACTTCCATCTTCATCAGGAGGAGTGGGTAGTGCGAGGTAGATAACTTCACATTGGTCTAATGCTTCTTTAAGTTGAGTGGTGAAAAATAATCTATTTGCGTTAATATTTCTATGAAAAATTTCCTCTAATCCTGGTTCGTAGATAGGAACGATTCCGTTTTTCATATTTTCCACTTTCTTTTCATCTATATCCACGCAAGAGACTGTGTTTCCTAATTCTGCAAGGGTAGTTCCTGTAACGAGACCTACATATCCAGTTCCTACAATGGCAATGTTCATAACTTCAATGTGTTTTATTAAAATGCAAAGGTAATTTTTTTATATAAAAAACATGCATTCTTGAACTTAATTTGTTATAAATTAATATTTTTATTATCTTTGCAGAAAGATTTAACGGAAAAATGTAGAGGCTTCGGAAGAAAGCCTTTTTTTGTAGGGGTAAAAATAGAGAAGTTTATGGAGTTTAGAGTTAAGGTTGAGCATTTAATTCAAGATTTTTTACAAACGAGAGAGGATTTGTATTTAGTTGATTTGAAGATTTCTGTAGGGAATGATGTGGTGGTGATTTTGGATGGAGACAAGTCTCTTTCTTTGCAGGATTGTTTAGAGGCAAGTAGAGCGATAGAGTTTAATTTAGATAGAGAGGATGTTGATTTTTCTCTGCAAGTAATGAGTCCGGGGCTGAGTGAGCCTTTATTACTTCCAAGGCAATATAGAAAGAATATTGGGAGAGATCTGGAAGTGGTTTTGGAAAATAATGAGAAGATTGTGGGAGAACTTGTTAATGCTAATGAAGAGAAAATAGAGCTGATGTTAAGGTACAGAAGACCAAAGTTAATAGGAAAAGGAAAAGAAGATGTGGAAGAGAAGAGAGAGATTCCATATGCAGAAATAAAAAAAGCATTAGTAGTGATAAAATTTTAAGTGATATACACTTTTACATAAATAATGATAAAAGAGCATGAATAATTTAGCGTTGATAGAATCCTTTGGGGATTTTAAGGATGAAAAGGGAATTAGCAAGATAGATTTAATGGCGATTATAGAAGATTCGCTAAAAACTTTGTTAAAGAAAAGGTATGATTCTGAAGACCATTTTGATGTGGTAGTAAATCCTGATAAAGGTGATTTTCAGATTTTTTTGAATAAAAAAATTGTAGAAGACGAAATGTCTGAGGATGATGATTTGGAGATAGAAATATCCGAAGCAAAAAAAATAGACCCTACATTTGAGGTGGGAGAGGAATTTACTCAAGAAATTCCTTTAAGTCAATTAGGTAGAAGAAATATCTTGACTTTGAAGCAGATTTTAGCGACAAAATTGCAGGAGTATAATAATTCAGTGCTTTATGAAAGATTTAGAGATGGGGTAGGTGAGATTGTTGTAGGAGAAGTGCATCATATTCGTAATAAACATGTTATTGTTTTGGATGATGAAGGGAATGAGTTTATTTTACCTAAAGAAAATCAAATACCAGGAGATTTTTTCAAAAAGGGAGAAAATGTAAGAGCTGTAATAGAATCAGTGGATTTTAAAGGTTCTAAACCACAAATCATAATTTCAAGAGTATCACCTAAATTCTTAGAAAAGCTGTTGGAGTTAGAAATTCCAGAAATCCAAGAAGGAGTGATTATTTTGAGAAAAGTAGTGAGAATTCCTGGTGAAAAAGCGAAAGTAGCAGTAGATGCTTATGATGAGAGAATAGACCCTGTTGGTGCATGTGTAGGAGTTGGAGGATCTCGAATTCATGGGATTGTAAGAGAGTTGAGAAATGAGAATATAGATGTTATTCAATGGTCTAAAAATCCTGAAATAATGGTGAAAAGAGCGTTGGGTAATGTGGAGATTAATAAGGTGGAAATAACGGAAGAGGAAGAATATGCACTAGTTTATACTCCGTTAGAAGAAATTTCGAAAGTTATTGGTAAGCAGGGACAGAATATTAGATTAGCATCTTCGCTCACGGGTTATAGTATAGATGTTTATAGAGAGAAACAAGAAGAGGATGATGTAGAATTGACTGAGTTTGCTGATGAAATTGAAGAGTGGATTATTGATGAGTTTAGAAAAGTAGGCTTGGATACGGCAAGAAGTATTTTAGACAAGGATACTGACGCATTGTTAGGTTTGGTAGATTTGGAAGAAGAAACGATAGAAGAAGTTAAGCAAATTTTGAGAGAAGAATTGGAAGGTTAATTAGATTTCTCTTAAAAATTGATGATTAAGTAAATTAAACAAAATAAAAGCGAGAGGCCATTTGTGCCGAGCAAAATAAAAATATGCCAAAGATTAGATTAAATAAGGCGACAAAGGAATTTAATATTTCCATACCGAGAGCAATAGAGTTTTTACAGGCTAAGGGATTTGATATCGTAGAAGGAAATCCAAATGTATTGTTGGAAGAAGATGCTTATGCAGCATTAGAAGCAGAGTTTGCGGTGGATGGAAAGCAAAAAAAAGCTTCGCAAGAAGTGGTAATTGCAAAAGTTCCTGAAGCGAAATTAGAAATAGAAGAAAAACCACAGGTAATTAAAGCAAAGGCTCCTATGCCTAAAAAAACAACTAAAGTTTTGGGTAAAATAGATTTAGAATCCCAAAAACCTGTCGTTAAAAAGGAAGAAAAGTCTGTTATAGAACAAGAAAAAAAAGAGACGAAAGTAGAAACTTCAAAAGAGGAAAAAATAGAAAAAGTATCTCAAGCAAAAAAAGAAACTTCTGAGAAAATATCTGCAGATCCAGAAAAAATAGAAACAAAATATCAGAAATTAGATGGGCCAAAAATCCTTCAAGAAAAGGTTGATTTATCTCAATTTGAAACTAAACCAAAATCTGATATAAAGAAAAAGCCAAGAAAAAGAATTCAGAAACCAATTGGTGAAAATAAATCTGCTACAAGTTCTGTAAATCAAGGTGCTACATCAAATAAAAAACCTTTCAAAAAAGATGATAGGCCTCAAGGGCAAGGAGGAAAAAATGGTAAGAAGGGAGGCAAAAAAGAAAAAGTAATGCCTGTAGAACTTACTGATGAGCAAGTTAAAAATCAAATTAAAGAAACTTTAGAGAAGTTAACGAATAAAGGAGGAAAATCAAAGTCTTCAAAACATAGAAGAGAAAAAAGATCTTTCCGTAGAGAGCAAGATGAACTTCAGCAGGAATTGGCTGCACAAGATAGAACTCTTAAGGTTACGGAGTATATCACAGTAAATGAATTGGCTGCCTTAATGGATGTAGCTCCGACGGAAGTTATATCCGTGTGTTTCTCACTCGGTGTTATGGTAACGATGAACCAAAGGTTAGAAGCCGATACGCTTACATTGGTTGCTGATGAATTTGGATATAAAATAGAGTTTTCTGATGCGGATTTGGAAGAAAATATAGAAGAGGAGGAAGTGGATAATGAAGAAGATTTATTACCAAGAGCTCCTATTGTTACAGTGATGGGGCATGTGGATCATGGGAAAACTTCTCTCTTAGACTATATTAGAAAAGCAAATGTAATCGCAGGTGAATCAGGAGGGATTACTCAGCATATTGGGGCGTATGGAGTGAAGTTGGAAAATGGAAGAAAAATCACTTTCTTGGATACACCTGGGCATGAAGCTTTTACTGCGATGAGGGCAAGGGGGGCACAAGTAACCGATGTCGCTATTATCGTAATTGCTGCTGATGATGAGGTGATGCCGCAGACTAAGGAAGCGATTTCTCATGCACAAGCTGCGGGAGTTCCAATGATTATTGCTTTGAACAAGGTAGATAAACCTACAGCAAATCCAGATAAAATTCGTGAGCAATTATCACAATTGAACATCTTGGTAGAAGAATGGGGAGGGAATGTTCAATCGCAAGAAATTTCAGCGAAGTTTGGGCAAAATGTAGATTTACTCTTAGAAAAAGTATTGCTTCAATCAGATTTATTAGAATTAAAAGCTAATCCAAATAAAATTGCTTCAGGGGTAGTTATAGAGGCATCTTTGGATAAAGGAAGAGGGTATGTTTCTACATTATTGGTACAATCAGGAACATTAAAAGTAGGAGATTATGTTTTAGCTGGGAAAAACCACGGAAAGGTTAAAGCTATATTAGATGAGAGAGGACATAATTTAAAAGAAGCTGGACCTTCTACGCCTGTGACGATTTTGGGGCTTGATGGGGCACCAACAGCAGGAGATAAATTCAAAGTTTATGAAGATGAAAAAGAGGCGAAAACTATTGCTAATAAGAGAGAACAGCTTCAAAGAGAGCAAACGATTAGAACTAAAAAGCATTTAACTTTAGATGAAATAGGACGAAGAATTGCGCTTGGTGATTTCAAGGAGTTGAATATTATTCTTAAAGGAGATGTAGATGGTTCAGTAGAGGCGTTGACGGATATGCTTCAAAGGCTTTCTACAGAGGAAATTCAGGTGAATATTCTTCATAAAGGTGTGGGACAAATTACAGAAAGTGATATATTGTTAGCAACGGCATCAGATGCTATCGTTATAGGATTTAATGTAAGAGCTGGAGCAAATGCTAAAGAATTAGCCGAGAAAGAAGAAATAGAAATCAGAACATATTCTGTGATTTATGATGCAATAGATGAAGTGAAAGAAGCTATGGAAGGAATGCTTTCGCCAGAGATTAAAGAACAGGTTATAGGAAATGTGGAGATACGAGAAGTTTTTAAAATCTCAAAAGTGGGTTCTATTGCAGGATGTATGGTGCTTTCAGGTAGGGTGACGAGAAACTCTAAAGTTCGTCTGTTGAGAGATGGAGTAGTGAAACATGATGGAGAACTGGAGAGCTTGAAGCGTTATAAAGATGATGTGAAGGAAGTAACTAAAGGTTACGAATGTGGTTTAAACTTGAAAGGCTATAATGATATAGAAATAGGAGATGTTTTAGAGGTCTATGAAGAAATAGCTGTTAAGAAAAAATTGAAGTAATATTTCTATTTTGAATAAAAAGAACTTCGATGGGAGAAATCTCATCGGAGTTTTTCTTTAAAGAAGAAATTATAACTAAAATATAATATTTTTTCATTTTATTAAATATTTATATCTTAATCAAGGTTTTAATAAAAATATATTATACTTTTGCAAAAAAAATCAGTATGTCAAAAAATTTAGTCATTGTAGAGTCTCCTGCGAAGGCAAAGACCATTCAGAAATACTTGGGGAAAGATTTTGAAGTGAAGTCCAGTTTTGGGCATATTCGGGATTTACCTAAAAAGGGAATGGGAATTAACTTGGAGGATTTTACACCTGATTATGAGGTTTCTGCTGATAAAAAGAAGGTGGTATCGGAACTAAAAGCAGCTGCTAAAAAAGCGGATATGGTGTGGTTAGCTTCCGATGAAGACCGCGAGGGAGAGGCAATTGCATGGCATTTGGCACAAGAATTAAAATTAAAAGAGGATAAAACTAAGAGAATCGTTTTCCATGAAATTACAAAAAGCGCTATATTAAAGGCGGTAGAAAATCCGAGAAGTATAGATCAGAGTTTGGTTAATGCTCAGCAGGCTCGTAGGGTTTTGGATAGAATCGTGGGGTTTGAGATGTCGCCAGTGCTTTGGAAGAAAGTTAAGACAGGGCTATCGGCAGGGCGTGTACAGTCAGTAGCAGTGAGGTTGATTGTTGAGAGAGAAAAGGACATTCGTGATTTTCATCCAGAGGCTTCCTATAAAGTAGAGGGAATTTTTAGAAATGTTCAAAATCAGGAGATTTTGGCAAAACTGAAAAAGGATTTTGGTAAAGAAGATGAGGCTGAGGAATTTTTGAAGCAATGTCAAAGAACAGAGTTTAAGATTTTGAATGTAGAGGTTAATCCAGGGCAGCGTTCAGCATCAGCACCGTTTACAACATCTACTCTTCAGCAAGAGGCAAGTAATAGATTAGGGTATGGAGTAACGACTACAATGCGTATTGCTCAAAGGCTTTATGAAGAGGGGTATATTACTTATATGAGAACGGATTCTGTGAATCTATCTCAGGAAGCCATTAATGGAGCAAAGGAATATATTGTCAAAGAATTTGGAGAGGATTATTCTCTTCCGAGAAATTATACTACTAAATCTGCATCAGCACAGGAAGCTCATGAGGCAATTCGTCCGACGGATTTTGGAATAAAGACTATCAGTGAAGATGCACAATTGAATAAGCTATATCAATTAATCTATCGCAGAACTTTAGCAAGTCAAATGGCAAATGCAAAGATAGAAAAAACGATTATTGAAATAGGAAATTCATTTTTATCGCGGCATTTTGAAGCACAGGGAGAGGTGATTGTATTTGATGGTTTTCTTAGAGCCTATGGTATTCATAAGAGTGAAGGTGAGGAGAATAATGATAACGAAAAACTTTTACCAAGGAGAAGAATTATCATGTGAAAAAATTACTGCTACCGAGAAGTTTAGTCGTCCAATGACGCGTTTCACAGAAGCAGGATTAGTGAAGAAGCTGGAAGAACTGGGTATAGGTCGCCCTTCTACTTACGCACCTACAATTCAAACGATTCAAAATCGTGAATATGTGGATAAGAGAGAAATTCAGCCACAAGAAAGGGAAATTGTAAAGATGACTTTATCAGAAAATCAAATTTATAGAGAGGTTGTAATAGAAAAATTTGGTGGAGATAAAAATAAATTTGTACCAACAGATATCGGAGAGATAGTGAATGAGTTTTTGATAGAAAATTTTGCAGAGATATTGGATTATGGTTTTACAGCAAAGGTGGAACAGGATTTTGATGATATAGCGAATGGCTCGGAAAAATGGAAATCTGTGATTAAAGGGTTTTACGATAATTTTCATCCTAAAATAGAAGAAGTAAGTGAAAATGCAGATAGGGCAACAGGAGAGAGATTATTAGGTCAAGATCCTAAAACGGGCAAAAATGTTTATACAAGGATTGGAAGGTTTGGAGCAATCGTTCAAATTGGAGAAAGTGATAATAGTGAAAAACCTATTTTTGCCTCACTATTAGAAGGACAAAATATTAAGACTATTTCATTGAAAGAGGCATTAGATCTTTTCAAAATTCCATTTGAATTGAAGGATTATGAGGGTAAGTCTGTATCGGTAGGAGTAGGGCGTTTTGGGCCTTATGTGAAATGGGGAGAGCTTTTTATAAGCCTTCCTAAAGGGGAAGATCCATTGTCTGTGGACAATGAACGAGTGAGACAAATTATAGAGGAAAAAAAGAAGATAGATGCTCCTGTGGCTACTTATAAAGGAGAGCCTGTGACAAAAGGGGTAGGGCGTTTTGGACCATTTATTAAGTATAAAGATATTTATGTAAATGTTCCTAAAAAGTATAATTTTGAGAACTTGACTCAAAAGGATATTGAGGAATTGATTGATGCTAAGTTAGAGAAAGAGGCGAATCGCTATATCATGCAGTGGGAAGATGAAAAAATCTCTCTTGAGAATGGAAGATGGGGGCCATTCATTAAATTTGGAAAAACTAATTTTAAAATTCCAAGAAAAGCTGATGAAACGAAATATACAGCAGAAGAATTGAAGGATATTTCTCTTGATAAAGTTAAAGAATGGATTAAAGAGCAAGATCCTACAGTTTTTGAAAGAAGGTAAAAGTAAAAAAATAAATTCTCTCTTTAAGGGAGAATTTATCATAATAAATTATAAATTGGTTTTTTTGAGAAAATCATGAATATAGAAAATATATTATTATTGCCCCCAAAAATAGAATGTGAGCCATGGCAATTAGGAACTATGGTTTCTAATGAGATTCAAGAGGGAGGGATAGTGTTGATTTTTTGCTCCGAAGAAAGAGGGGCAGGAAGAAATGCTATAGGGAAAGATTTTTATTCTGTGAGAAGGGAGCTTTATCATTTGTCAAAGTTAGATTTTGAAGTACCTATAAGTGATTTAGGTGATTTGATTTCTGGTAAAACCCAAGAGGATAGTCATTATATTTTGGAAGAATTAGCCTTGTCTTGCTTATCAAAAGGAGCGATACCTGTGGTGATTGGAGGAAGTAATGATTTGGGGTATTCTCTTTTGAAGGCAATAAATTTAAATCAAAATTCGGTAAACTATACGCAAATTAACTCTTTTGTTCATCTTAATGATAAGGGGGATAAATTAACGGAGAAAAATTTTTTAGCGAGAGTTTTTGGTGATAAAGAAATACATTTGAAAGATTATTTCCATTTGGGATATCAAAAACATTTGAATGAAATTGATTCTGTGAAACTGATTAAAAATGTGGATTTTGAAGTGTTAAGATTATCTGAAATGATGGGAACAATGGATAAGGCAGAACCTTTTTTGAGAAGAGCAGATTTGGTAACCATAAATTGTGATGCGGTAGAGAGTTTTACGGAAGCGCTTTCTATGAATCCACAAGTAAATGGATTGAACCGAAGAGAAATTTGTGCTTGTATGAAAGAAATAGGCTTGGGAGAAAACTTGAAATCGGTGGGGATTTTCAACTATAATGCAGAATCTAAGAATTTATTAAACGCTCAGCTTTTAGCTCAAATGTTATGGTATTTGATAGAAGGGATTAACATTCAAAAAACTCATCCAAAGGAGAGACAATATGAAACTTTTATTGTAATGATGGAGGAGATGAGTTGTGTGTTTAAGAGAGATATTTTTAGAGGGGTGTGGTATTTTGGGGATAATGATGATATTCAGAAATGTATTCCTTGTAGTGCAGAAGATTATGAGAATGCAAAGAAAGGTATTTTAGCGAGACGATTAAAATAGAAAATAATGAAAAAAGTATCGGTTATTGTTCCTGTTTATAATGTGCAAAATTATTTAGAAAAATGTCTAAACTCTTTGGTTAATCAGACATTGAGTGAAATAGAAATATTGGTGGTTAATGATGGAAGTACGGATAATTCTCAGCAAATTATAGATAGTTTTCAAGAGCGATATCCTGAGAAGATTTGTTCTTTTTGGAAAGAAAATGGAGGTTTAAGTGATGCGAGAAATTATGCATTAGACAGAGTAAAAGGAGAATTTATAGGGTTCGTAGATAGTGATGATTATGTAGAGTTGACGATGTTTGAAGAGATGTATAACCTAGCTAAAAAGCATAATGCTGAAATGACTATTTGTAATCTTCAAAAAGTAGATGAGAAAGGGCGAGTGGCACAAAAGTTGCCTCAAATACCGAATATGCCCGAAAAAATTGAGCTAGAAGAAAATTTTTCTGTTTTTTCAGATTTAAGTTATTTCGCGTGTAATAAATTGTTTCATAAAGATTTATTTCAAAATAAAAGATTTAAGAAAGGTGTTCATTTTGAAGATATTCAGTTGATTCCTCAGTTGTTATTGGAGTGTAAAATTTTGGCACACACCTCAAATTATTGTTATCAATATTTAGAGAGGGAGAATTCTATTA
>CAUTLL010000002.1:0-23441 GCA_963539275.1 uncultured Flavobacteriaceae bacterium | reverse complement strand
CTGCTCAGTTTACGACAAGCGCAGGAGTAAAACTTACACCGGTGAAAGGACTTTCGTTATCAGCAGATTGGAGATATTTAGATAGATTATATTCTAATGTTGATGCTGGGAAATTTGAGAAACCAAATCATCAAGGTTCTCTAAGGTTACCAAGTTATAATTTATTAGATGTAGGTTTGTCTTATAAATTGGATATAGGAAATGGTCAGTCCTTTACATTTATAGGGAATATATATAATGTATTGGATACTATTTACATAGCAGAATCTAGAACAAATATTCATGCTACGGAGCAAGATGTAATCGCAGGAAATACCTATAAAGGATTGCACAAAAATAACCAAGTGTATTTTGGATATGGAAGAACATGGTCAGCATCATTGACATTCCAGTTTTAAAAAAATGATGAAATAAATTAAAATCCCAGCTTTTATGAGTTGGGATTTTTTTATATTTGTATGTTTTAATAAAGTTGTGAAAATGGAAGGAATTTATCAGACATTTGTAGGTTCCCATAATGGGATATCTTATTCTACGATTATCATATTTGGAGCGTTTATTTTTTTGTTATTGCTTACATTTTTAGGGCAAGGAGGAAGAGTTTCAGAAGTGTTGAGAAAAGCTTCTTTTTTTTCTACAATGTCGCTATTAATGCAAGGAGTTTTAGGTGTAATGATGGAATATTATTCACCAACATTTTCCACTTGGGAAGGGAGTTACTTGGTGTATTTTAGATATTCTATTTGTATATTAATTTCTGCAGGGTTGATGCTATATGTTACTTCTTTATTAAAGAATATGACAAAAGTATCATTATTTACCGTAGTAGTAGCTCTTACTGCGGCTCTTATTTTTGAGTATGCTTATCCTTGGAGTAAAATTTTTGGATAATTAAAATGATAAAAATTATTATATGAAAGTTGCAGTAGTAGGAGTTACTGGCATGGTAGGTCAGATTATGCTCAAAGTTTTAGAAGAAAGAAATTTTCCTATAACGGAGTTAATCCCCGTAGCCTCAGAAAAATCTATTGGAAGGAAAATAAATTTTAAAGGGAAAGAATATTCTGTGGTGTCAATGGAATCTGCTATTGAGAAGAGGCCTAATATCGCATTATTTTCAGCTGGTGGTAGCACTTCTCTCAAATTTGCTCCCAAATTTGCAGAGGTGGGGACAACTGTTGTAGATAATTCTTCTGCATGGAGAATGGATCCAACTAAAAAACTGATAGTGCCAGAGATTAATGCTCATATTCTAACTAAAGAAGATAAAATTATAGCAAATCCGAATTGCTCTACCATTCAATTAGTTATGGTGCTTAATCCTTTGCATCAAAAGTATGGAATAAAGAGAGTGATAGTTTCTACTTATCAGTCAGTTACAGGAACTGGAAAAAATGCTGTAAATCAATTGAATGCAGAAATAAAAGGCGAGAATTGTGAAAAAGTTTATCCATATCAAATTTTCAAAAATGCTTTGCCACAATGTGATGTTTTTGCGGAAGATGATTACACTAAAGAAGAGCTGAAACTCATGAATGAGCCTAAAAAAATAATGAATAATGAGCGATTAAAAATTTCAGCGACGGCAGTGCGAGTACCGGTTCAGGGAGGACATTCTGAAAGTGTGAATATAGAATTTGAGAAAGATTTTGATTTAGAGGAAGTTAGATCTGTTTTGGCTAATGCCTCTGGGATTGTTTTACAAGATGATATATCTCAAAAACAATATCCTATGCCTTTTTATTGTGAGGGAAAAGATGAAGTTTTTGTGGGAAGAATTAGAAGGGATAATTCCCAATCAAATACATTGAATTGTTGGATTGTAGCGGATAATTTGAGAAAAGGAGCAGCTACAAATGCGGTTCAGATAGCAGAATATTTGGTGAAAAAACAATTAGTTTAAGCTTCTTAGCTTATAAGATGAATATTTTAGGGAAGTCGAGATTTGCTTTTCAGCGGAGTATAGCGGTTATTGGAGTATTTTTATTCGTGGGGAAACTACTTGCATGGTATCTTACAGGTTCTGATGCGGTATATTCTGATGCTATGGAAAGTATTGTAAATGTGATTAGTGCATTTATGGGCTTGTATTCTCTTTATATGGCTGCAAAGCCAAGAGATGAAGATCATCCTTATGGTCATGGGAAAATAGAATTTGTAACTTCTGGGGTAGAGGGAGTGATGATTATTTTTGCTGGAGTAATGATTGTTTTTGAAGCCACAAACAGTTTGTTGAACCAAAATCAATTGAAAGATTTAGATTGGGGAATCGTAATTGTTTTAGTTGTAGGATTGGTAAATTATTATATAGGGTATCTTTCAGTAAAAAAAGGTAAAAGAGATAATTCTTTGGTCCTAATTTCTTCAGGAAGACATTTGCAATCAGATACTTATAGTACTTTTGGAGTTGTCTTTAGTTTGGTTTTTGTATATTTTACTCAATGGTATTGGATAGATGCAGTGGTAGCGTTGGGGTTTGGTGGGTATATCATAGTGGTTGGTGGTAAAATTGTCAGAAGTGCACTGAAGGGGGTGATGGACGAAGCCGATGAAAATATTTTAGAGCAAATTGTTTTTATTTTAGAATCTCATAGGGTCCCTGAATGGATAGATGTCCATAATATGAAGGTGCAGCAGTTTGGTTCTCATCTTCATATAGATGCTCATATTACTATGCCTTGGTATAGAACGCTTAAAGAATCTCATGATGAGTTAGGAAAATTAATGAAATTATTAGCAGAAAAGACTAATCGTAGTATTGAATTTAACTTTCATATGGATGATTGTAAGGCCTATTCATGTGGAATTTGTGAAGTGAATTGTGAAAGTAGAAAGGCTCCATTTCAAAGAAAAGTAAAATGGAATGTGAAGAATATTTCTCAACTCCAAAAACATCAGATTGATTAAATTGAATTATAACGCTGATTTTTCTTTAAATAATAAAACATGGGAATAAGAACGAGCAGAGGTATAGGTTGAATAATAATTCTCCGAATATAAAAAGTAAATAATTCCCCAAACTCAAAATGAGTATAAAGGCAATATAGATAGATAGGGAAGAAAATCACAAAAGATAGAATAATCAGCCCTGCTGTTTGTAAGGTCCATTTTTTGTTTAGAAATAGGAAATGAATTACTCCTAAAGAAAAAATAAGATTAAGTAAGAATCTTAAAATATGACTAAAAATTATTTTTCCCCAATCAAAACTAGGAAATTTTTCCTGTTGAATATTACTTTTGAAAAATTCTAAAAAAGGGTCATAAAAAATTTGGTTTTCTACCATTCTTACTCCTATTAGACAAAAAGTAAAAATAAATACAAAAATCCATTGCAAATATTTCATTTTTTCAATACAAAAAATTTAATCCAAATAATCCATAGTAAAATAACAGCACCATAGATTATTGCAGGGAAGAAGTAATCATGGCTAATATCTGCATATTTATCAGGAAGTTCCAAAATTACAATATTGATGATGGCAATTCTTAAAATATTGATAATATAAAGAAAAATAAGCCCTCCCAATGAAAACCAAAATGTTTTAATACCCTGATAAAAAGCAAAAATAAATGCCAAAAACAAAATCATAATAGAAATAGCATTACAACCTTCTATCATTACTGTGGGCCATATTTTGTTGATATAGAAGTAGATGCCTTCTTTGGCTTTACCATCAATTAATTGAATAGTGTAACCAGTTTCACGAAGACAATAAGCAGACTGTTCAGCAATAACCCTAGTAATAGGGTCTGCAGCAACATCAGAATATGCATTAAGATAAAGTTGATACAGAGCTATAAGCCCAAAGTAGATTCCCAAAAATCTACTAAGTAATAATAAAATAGGTTTCAATTCTTTTAACATGAAGGCAAAGTTATCGATTTTTAATCTTTACGCCAAATTATGATATGTTGATTTAATTTTTTATATCTTTGCCTGTTATTTATAACTCACGATAATTATGTTTAAATCGTTTTTTAATTGGAAAGTAGGGGGAAGTATATTAATGGTTGTATGTCTCTTTGTTGGGCTGATATGGGGGACTTTCAGATGGTTAGAATATCATACTAATCATGGTAAAGAAGTTCCAGTACCGAATGTGGTAGATATGCCTGTTCATCAAGCAGTGAAAGTTTTGGAAGATATGGGATTAATTGTGGAGGTAGATAGCTTTAAATATGAACCTAAATATAAGCCTTTTCAGGTTTTACAAATTTATCCATCGGCGGGTTCGAGAGTTAAGGAAGGAAGGACGATAATGCTTAAGGTCAATCCTAAAACTTGGGCTAAAGTGGAGGTTCCTAATATATTAGATAAATATAAAGGTTTGGCTTATAGTAGATTAGAGCTTGTAGGCTTGAAAGTAGGTGATACTATTTATGAGCCAAATATACAGAAAGATGCGGTTATTCGTATGCTGTTTGAAGGGCGAGAGGTAAAACCTGGGGCTTTATTGCCAAAGTTTTCGATGGTTGATTTAGTAATTGGTTCTGGACCTAAGAGAAATATTGTTGTGCCAAATTTAGTAGGGCTAAGTGTGAGAGAGGCAAAAGAAATTATTAGAAAACATTATTTTGAAATAGGTCTTATAGAATTTGCGGAGGGAGAAGATGAAGAAGCAATTGTTTACTACCAAGACCCTGATAGAGGATCGGCTAGAGACCAAGGTATGCAAATAGATATTTGGGCGAGTAGAAAAACACCAGCAGAGATGATGCATAAAATTAAAGAGTTAGATAAAATTTATCGCAAATATGAAGTAGTGGAGGAAGATGCTCTGGATTATTCTATTGAGGAAATTAAACCCGCGGAGCCTATAAAAACAGAAAAATCGTCTAATAAAATTCCAATATCGGAAAAAGGTAAGAAGCAACCTATATCGTCAGAAGAAAAAACAAAAACAAATAAAATAGTCATAGAATAATTATTTAATACGATTATTACTTAATAATATGGATGGGTTTTTAGAAGATATAGAGTTGTTAGAGGGGAAACATGATGATAGTGAAGAACATGATGGGCTGTATGAACATCTCAATATTATTGTTGATAAGAGTCAAGAGCCGTTGAGAATTGATAAGTTTTTATTGATTTTTAGACAAAATTCTTCCCGAAATAAAATTTCGCAGACTTGCCGTGCAGGAAATGTAGTTGTGAATGGAATGCCTATAAAACAAAATTATAGGGTAAAACCAGGTGATAAAATTTCGGTATTATTTGCACATCCACCGAGGGAGAATGTGATTGTTCCGCAAGATATTCCTATTAGTATTGTTTATGAAGATGAAGATGTTTTGGTGATTGATAAAGAGGCAGGTATGGTGGTACATCCAGGATTTGGAAATTGGGATGGAACATTAGTTAATGCTGTAGCGTATCATTTTGAAAAAAATGGACTTAAAACTGATTTAGACCGAGTGGGACTTGTACATAGAATTGATAAAGATACTTCAGGTCTTTTAGTCATTGCTAAAAATGAATATGCGATGAGTTTCTTAGCAAAACAATTTTTTGAAAGGACAACAAAAAGACTTTATTGGGCATTTGTATGGGGTAATTTACCCGATGATATGGGGACGATTCGTGGGAATATCGGTAGAGATCAAAAGAATCGAATGCAGATGGCAGTTTATGCAGATGGCAGTCAAGGAAAACATGCTGTTACTCATTATCGTGTTTTAGAGCGTTTCAGGTATATGACCTGGGTGGAATGTAAGTTGGAAACAGGGAGAACGCACCAAATTAGGGCTCATTTTAGACATATAGGACATACTTTATTTAATGATGAAAGGTATGAAGGAAATATTCCTTTAAGAGGGCAGAATTTACCAAAATATAAGCAGTTCATCCAAAATGTATTTAATATTCTTCCACGCCATGCCTTACATGCTCATACATTGGGTTTTATCCATCCGACGACCAAAAAAGAAATGTATTTTGAAAGTCCTATGCCAAAAGATATGCAGGATGCAGTGGAAAAATGGCGAAATTATTTAGCAAATAACTAAGAGCATAGATTTTGTATTATGTGAATACTGATGATTTTGTGCTGAACACAAATTAAAAAGGTAATTTTAAAAGTTAGATGAGTTTCTAATTATAAGTGAACGGAAATATTAAGAATTTTGCCGATTGTTAAATTTTGTTTGACATTTTGATATAACTTATAATTTTAGTTTATCAAGGAGGTCGTATAAAATAGTTTAATAATTGCTTTAGGATTATATTTAGATAATTTTATTAACCTTGATGGAATGAGATAATAAAACGCCTACTCTTTTTAGAATAGGCGTTTATATTTAGATAAAATGAATTATTTTACAATAGTTTCTCCAGTAGCAGTGTGGGTGGTTATTATTTGTTTTCCTTCAGGAGTTTCACCTGTTACTCCAAGAAGAGCAGGGATTAGAGCATCAGGAGTTACAGAGAACTCCTCTATTCCTGTTTCTACTAGCCATTTCGCAAATTCCGGATTAGTAGAAGGGAGATTTCCGCAAAGACCTAAATGGAAATTGGGCTTTTCTCTATTTCTTCGTTGTATCAATTTTTGGATACGGAATTGAAGATGTTCAATATGCCATGGTAGAATGTCTCCACCAGAGCGGTCTAAACCAAATTCTAATTGAAGTAGGTCATTGGAACCTATTTGTCCGCCATCGGCTACTTTGAAGAAATCTGCAGCACGAGAAACATTAACAGGTAGTTCAAACATCATTTGAAGAGGAATGTCAATTCCGCTATCTTTCACTAATTTAGATACGGCTTTCATTTCATCAGGTGTTCTTACAAAAGGCACTTCTATATGAATATTGGTGTATCCCATTTCGTTGATAACATAGGCTAAAGCTTTGAGGTCTATTTCAAGAAATGCTTTTTGGTAAGCTCCCAAGTATTTCCCTGCACCACGATCTCCGAGCATTGGGTTTTCTTCTACTGGTTCATAGGCTCTACCACCGAGTAAATCAGCATGTTCATTAGTTTTGAAGTCGGGAAGCCTTATTACCATCGGTTCATTAATATCATCTGTATAATAAGGAGAAACGATACCTGCAATTTCTTTTGCTAATGATTTTATATACCATTCTATTGGGTCAAGCTTTTTAGCCTCATTTTTGATGTATTTAATAACATCGTCAGCTGTTTTTAGGGCTTCTTCATGAGTCATTCGACCTTGGTGAACTAATTGTAAATAGTCTTCAGATAGAGTTTTATAGTTTATTACTGCCATTGGATGAACACGCAATTTAGCAGCGAGCATTTCCCAACGAACTAAACCAGAGCCTCTACCGATGTTTAGAGATGGGAAATAAGAACGCATGCATACAGAGCGGGCTGTACTAGCATCAGAGATAATCAATCTAATAGGAACAGGAGATGGTTTTAATCCCTCTAATAGAGTTTCTGTGATTGTATACTGATGACGACCTTTGTAAAATGCAGGTGTGTCTCCTACACCATAATAAGTAATTAAATCTCCATCTAATAGAGCTTCTGGTGCACCTTTTACAGAAACAGCGCATGGAAGTCCGTGTTCTTTACACCATATTGGGGTGTGGTCATTTTTTCCTCCACGAGTAGTTATACAAGCTACTGTTTGTTCCATAGAAGGTTCCATCCAGGGATAAGTCATAGCAGTTACTAAGATAACACCAACTTTATCACCATATTTTTCTAAAACTTCTTTTCTTTTCTGGTTAAATGTTTTTTCAAAAGATTTTTTGAAATCAGCTCCTTCACCAAAAAGAGAAATAACCACTCCATGAGTAATACTAGGAATACCGGCATTAATACCTGTATCTTTTAAAAGAACAGTGTTCTGCAAGGAAACTGTTTCTTCGCCGTCTTCGTTGCGTCCGTCTAGATTGAATTTTTTGTGAATAGGTTCATGTTTTAAGGTAGTGATAGCTCTTTGTTGGGTGATGATAATGGTATTTTGGGAGAAATTGATAGCAGCTTCTAAATCACTTTCTAAGCTGTCTTTATCCAATTCTCGGAATAAATCCCCTAACAACATTCCTGTGGTTGCTAATGCTGTAGCAATTTCGTTTGACATACATGCTTTTGTAGCGTTTTCTTCGGTGTTTTTATGCCATTGTCCATCAAAATACTCTTGTTTTTCTCCTAATTTGAAATCAATTAGTCCATCTTTTTTTAATCTCAAAGGTCTTTTTGCAAAAATCCAAGCATCACTAGAAACACGCCCAGAAACTACAGCTTCACCAAGACCATAAGTGAAATTAATTTCTACGAAACCAGAATGATTGCTTTGGGTATCGGCAGTAAAAATAGTTCCTGCAACATCTATTTGAGGTTGCATATCTTGTATCATTACCGCAAAAGATAATGATGCTAAATCTTCGCCAAAGGCCTGAGGTGCAGAGAATTGATAATGTAAAGCACCGCGATTAAATCGAGAAATGAAACAATCTTTGATGGAGTTTAATACTTCTTCAAAACCAAATTGGCGGAGTTTGGTAGAGTATTTCCCACTACCGCTAAATTCACCCCCATCTTCTGAAGGAGCTGTAGAACGCACTGCTCTAGGAGCATTAGGATTTTTATTGTCGAGCCATTCAAAAGCAATTTTTACAGCTTCAGTAAATTCATTAGAAAAATTTTCTTGTTTGATGAGGTTCTGGCATTTTTCTTCTGCAGTGGAAAAACTTTCATTATTTTGTAAATCTAAAATGTTTCTATCCAAGAAGCCTCTTAATTGAGATAAAATGGGGTTAATGAATAATTGATAAGCAAAGTCTGTTACTGCAAACTGATTTTCAGCGATTACTTTTAGAGGTAAATTTTTTAATTGGTGTATAATGTCTCGGGATTTTTCAGATATGTTTTCATCGAGACCATTAAGCTTTCTGAAAATATCAGCTTGTTTAGCAGATTTTCCACCAACCCATTCTTTATTAAGAATATTAGGATTAAAGGTTGTAACAATCCAAGGAGCATCGGCATTTCCTCCGGCCCATAATAGGTTTCCATTTTCATCAAATTGGTGGGCTACATTTAGCATTTCTTTTTTCATTTTTTAGATAATTAAACTTTTGAACCAATAATATTTTTTATAGATTTTTATATAATCAAAAAAGAAATTGATTATTCGCCAAAGATATGTATAAAAAGCTGAAAAAATTATTTTTTATATAACAAAAAAAGTTATAAATTTGAGGTTCGCAAAAGGTGTATTATTCTGTTAGAATACTTTTTAGTAGTATTTTTGTCTTTTTGAGATAGTTTTATTCATGCTTTATATTCATGTTCCTTTTTGTAAGCAAAAATGCAGTTATTGTAATTTTCATTTTTCTACATCATTAAAGATGAAAGAAGAGATGCTGTGTGCGATGAAGAAAGAATTGCATTTGAGAAGTAAGGAAATGAAAGATAAAAGTTTGAAAACTTTATATTTCGGTGGAGGAACACCTTCTATTTTATCAGTTCAAGAAATTTCAGATTTTATAGAGAATATACAGAGGTATTTTTCTTTTGATGAAAATATAGAAATTACTTTGGAGGCTAATCCTGATGATTTAACTCCATTTTTTTTGAAATCTCTTCGTGAAAATACACTTGTAAATCGTTTCAGTCTGGGTGTTCAGTCTTTTTTTGAAGGGGATTTAAGGTTGATGAATAGAGCTCATACGGCAGAAGAAGCAGAAAAAGCGATAAAATTGGCTCAAGATTTTGGATTTGATAATATTAATATTGATTTGATTTATGGAATGCCAACTTCTGATTTTATTCAGTGGAAAAAAAATTTAGCGAAAGCTGTGGAATTAGGTATTCAGCATATTTCTTCTTATGCTTTGACTGTAGAGCCTAAAACAGCTCTTAATCAGTGGATTGTGAAAAAGCCAGAGCTTTTGCCCAAAGAGTCTTCTCAAAGCCGAGATTTTTTTTATATGATAGAGTTTTTACAGAATTATGGTTTTGAACATTATGAAATTTCTAATTTTGCAAAAGAAAATTTTCATTCTAAACATAATTCTGCTTATTGGGAATACCTCCCGTATTTGGGTATTGGTCCATCTGCACATTCTTACGATGGGAAAAATCAGCGTTCTTGGAATATTTCTAACAATGCCAAGTATATTAAATCTCTTTATGATGAAATATTGCCACGAGAAGTTGAAATTTTATCGCAGAAAGACGCATATAATGAAATGCTGATGATAGGTTTGAGAACTTCTAAGGGGGTGAATTTGAAACAAATGAAGATGCAGTTTTCAGAGAGCATGATGCAAAAACTTGCAAAAAGTATTGAGCCAAAAATTCAAGATGGAGTTTTATATATAGACCAAAATCATTTGAAAATTCATAAAAAATATTGGTTTTTTGCTGATGGTATTGCTTCAGATTTATTTTTGGTATAAAAAAATCATAAAGTAGCGGACTTCCATAAATTGTCTTTTTCAGGGGTAGGTGCGGTAATTTTTATTTGTTCTTTGCTTACGGGGTGGATAAACTCTAAACTTCTGGCATGCAGACATATTCCTCCATCAGGATTAGAGCGAGGAGCTCCATATTTAAGATCTCCTTTGATTGGAACTCCGATTTTAGAAAGTTGGGCTCTAATCTGATGATGTCTTCCAGTTTGTAAATCTATTTCCAAAAGCATATAATTATCTAAAGTTTTGATAATTTGGTAATTAAGGATAGCTTTTTTAGCTCCGTCAGTTTCTTTGTTGTATACAATAGCTTTATTATTTTTCTCATTTTTTTTGAGATAATGAGTCAAAGTTTGACTTTGTGGAATTATTTCTTTTGGAACTATCGCCCAATATATTTTTTTTATTTCTCTATTTTTTACCATTTGAGTCAATCGAGAGAGTGCCTTGGAAGTTTTTGCATAGATAACCAATCCAGAAGTTGGTCTATCTATTCTATGCACTAGTCCTAAAAAGACATTGCCAGGTTTTTGGTCTCGTTCCTTGATGAAAGATTTTATAAGGTCTAAAAGACTTTTATCCCCTGTTTTATCTCCTTGTACCAATTGCCCTACATTTTTATTGATTATTAAAATATGATTGTCTTCGTAAAGTATTTGAGATTTCATTAAGAATGATTTTTGCAAAAGTAGGAATTTTGTTGATAATCAAAGATAAAGAATGAATAAATCTGCAAGAGTAGATATATCTCGGTAGAAAATTTTATATTTACCCAATAAATTAAATGAATAATGCTGATTCAAGAATATATATATTATAAAGATTTCTTTATAAGGGTGGTAATGAGATTTAGTTATAGAAATTTGATTTCCATAGGTGAGAACTTTGAGAGGTAAGGATACATTGTAGTGAAGAAGTTTATACCGATGAGAAGAAAGAATTACTCAAAAATCATTATCAATTTATACAAAAAAAGAAAATATAATGTTAAAAATAGCTTTATATACACAGAAAAAAGATAAAGAAACGGAGAGATATATTCAGAGGTTTTTAGAGGTTTTGGAAGGGAAAAATCTTAATATTTTTCTTTTTGATGAGATGCAAAAAAGTTTTAATTTTCATAAGTTTTATCAAACTTTCAGAACTAAACAAGATTTGCAAGAAAACGGAATTGATTATTTTTTCTCTTTTGGAGGAGATGGGACTATTTTAAGTACATTAAATTTAATACAAAATCTTGAAATCCCTATTATAGGTGTTAATTTGGGGCGTTTAGGCTTTTTGGCAAGTTTTACTCAAGAGAGTGTTTTAGAAAATTTAGACCAAATTTTAGCTGGAGAAATGAATTTTAGTCGGCGTTCGGTAATAGAGATACAAGCTGAAAATATCGATTGTCCTTATGCTTTGAATGATGTTACGATTACTCGTAAAGAAATCACTTCCATGATTACGGTAGAAGCAGAAATAGATGGTGAGTTTCTCTCATTTTTTTGGGGAGATGGGTTAATTGTTGCGACTCCTACGGGGTCTACAGCATATTCTTTAAGTTGTGGAGGTCCTATCATAGAGCCTAATAATGATAATTTTTCTTTAACGCCTATTGCTCCACATAATTTGAATATGAGACCGATTATTCTTAAAGATAATGTGAAAATAAAATTAAAGGTTTCAAGCAGAGTACCTAAATATTTTCTCGGATTAGATTCTCGGCTTTATCATATGAATACGGAGAATGAATTGCTTTTGAGGAAAGCAGATTTTAGTTTTTGTATCGTTTTTCCAAAAGAAAATAATTTTTATGAAACTCTGAGGCAGAAGCTCCTTTGGGGAAATGATAAGAGAAATTAAAGTTGATAAAGAATAAATAAAAGTAACAGGGTGCAATAGGATTTATTAGATTAAACAAAAAAAATGTAAATTTGCCGAATATAAAAAAGTAAACTATGTCAGCATTTGATTGGTTCAGAAGAAAGAAACAAAATATTAGTACTCCTACGGAAGAAAAAAAAGACCTTCCAAAAGGGCTTTGGCATCAGACTCCTACAGGAAAAATTATAGAAAATGATGAGCTGAAAGCAAATCAGTATGTGTCGCCAGAAGATGGATTTCATGTGAGAATTGGGAGTGAAGAGTATTTCAGTATTCTTTTTGATGAAGGGAAATTTAAGGAACTCAATGCAGGGGTAAGAAGTATAGATATTCTTAAATTTAAGGATACAAAATCATATAAAGACCGATTGAAAGAAGCCAAATCTAAGACAGGGTTGAAAGATTCTATTCGTAACGCAATGGGAAAAGTGAATGGTGTAGAAATGGTAATTTCTTGCATGGATTTTAGTTTTATTGGTGGTTCTTTGGGTTCAGTAATGGGAGAAAAAATCCGTAGAGCAATTGATTTTTGTATAGAAAAAAGACTTCCGTATATGATTATTTGTCAGTCAGGTGGAGCAAGGATGCAAGAAGCAGCTTATTCATTGATGCAAATGGCTAAGGTTCAAGCAAAATTGGCTCAGCTTTCTGAAGCGGGGTTGCCGTATGTTGCTTATCTTACAAATCCTACTTTTGGGGGGATTACAGCATCTTTTGCAATGACCGCGGATATTATTATGGCAGAACCAGGAGCATTGATAGGTTTTGCAGGACCAAGGGTAATAAAAGAAACAATAGGCAAAGATTTGCCTGAAGGATTCCAGACTTCAGAGTTTTTACAAGAAAAAGGTTTTGTAGATTTTATTATAAAAAGAACTAAGGCTAAAGAAACGATTGCAAATACAATGAGTTTGTTATTAAATAAATAAACATATAAAAAATCGTAATTCCCTAAAGGATTTACGATTTGTTTTTTAATCTTTTTATGGAAAAAATTAGTCAAATTTTGATGTTTTTGAAAGCTATATTTAGGAATCCTCTTTTTGGTATTTTGACCATTTTTGCCACTTATAAAACACTCAAAATTTCTAATAAAAAATATCCTCAATTTTATCATAAAGGAGGTAAGGGGAGTGCTTTTAGGCATTCGCTTTGGTGTTGTTTGATTATGATGTATTGTTGTAAAATATCTTCTCCGCAAAAAGCATTGAAATGGTGTAAAAATATTACGGACTTATATGAGAAAATAGTAAGCGATAAAACTATTTTTCGTATGATGAATTTGCATAATAATCAATTAGGAATAGATATTTTTATGGAAAAACTAAAAGGAATTCACCGGCAGTTTTTTGAAACTTTATTCTTTACTGATGAACTCTTTTTATTATCACAAAAAGCTTATATGATTACTTCCGAAAAAGAAGTTCAAGGAGGTAGAATGGTTATTATTAAAGATATAGACTGACGACTTTATTGGATTTGAAAAAAGGAAAAACTTATATTTCCATATTTTCTAGTTTCTTGTAAATGGGAATGTTCTATTTTTAGACGAGATTGATGTTCTAAAATAAAAATACCATTTTCTTTTAAGATTTCATGATTTAAGACAAGTGAAATTAATTCTTGATACTCGTTTTCTGATAAATCAAAAGGAGGGTCAGAAAAGATAATATCATAAGTTTTTCCATGGTTTTTATATTTTTTAAGCCAATCAAAAACATTTGCTCTTTGAAGATCGATATGGAGATTAAAACCCAAATCTTTTGCTGTATTATTGATAAAGGTCGCATGTTTTGGATTCATTTCTATAGAAGTAATGTCTTTACAACCTCTGGAAGCAAATTCTAATGAGATGGAACCTATTCCAGCAAAAAGATCCAATACAGAAAGATACTCTAAATCAAATCTATGATCTAAAATACTGAACAAGGCTTCTTTGGCGAAGTCTGTTGTGGGTCTTACTTCAAAGTTTTTTGGTGCGGATATCTTTTTTCCTTTCCAAGTTCCTGATATGATGCGATACATTTTAAATGTTGATTTTTAGTGATTTAAGATAAAGTTTTTACCTTTATAATTTTCAAAAACAATGGAGATGTTAGGTGCGAATTTTTTTAACTCGGATATAAATGTTTCATTTTCTGAGATTTCTCCGTAAATATAAAAATGAGTTTCGCTGATTTTGAAATTAATTTTATTTAGGCTAAATATTATGAAATATAGAAAATCAACCTCTGATGTTGCATCTAAGTTGTTGTATAAAATCACTTTTTTATTATGTAATGCTAAAAATTCTACCTGATGATGATAGAGATTGATATGAATTTCTCTTTGTTTTTTACAATTAATGGTATTGAGTAGTTTTTCTCCAGTAAAATTAAAGAAAGTAGGGACTTTTAAAGCCTTGATTTTATGATAAAAATCTTTTGGGAAAGAGTAATAAAATTGCACTCCAAATTTGCGATTGATAGAGAGCATCAATTCTTCTCTCTCTGGTATTATATCAGCATTATAAGAAATGATTTTATGTCCTAATTCATGTATAGAAAATCCTTCTGGCATTAATGAAAAATGGTTAAGAGCAGATAATACTCTGATTTCGTGCCATGGTTTTCTTTGAAGAATATCTTCAAGTCTTTTCTCTATAAAGATAGGGTTATTTTCTTCTTCATTTAAGAAAAAAGCCTCCTCTTCTATAATGGTAGAAGCCTTATTTATTTGCCATTGTAAGCCATCTTTGGTAAAAAGAAGCAAAAGATTTTCCATGTTTTTTAATTGAGAAGCAAAGTTAATATTAAATTAAGATAGTATGAAACTTAAAGGTTAAAGATTTTTTAATTTTTCCCAAGTTTGAAAACTATAATTATATTGATTTTTTTCATCTTTTTGATGAGCAATTTCTTTAGTTTTTATCCAAACATTTTCATCTATTTTAGGAAAAAATACATCAGCATCGGTAGAAATATCTACTCGGGTGATTTCCAATTTATCAGCCTGCAAAATAGTTTGTTCATAGATATTACCTCCACCAATGATAAAGATATTTTCGTTAATTTTTTTAGCATGTTTTATTGCTTCTTTAAGGCTTGGAACAATTAAAATACCTTCTTCAAACCAATTATCTCTTTGGCTTACGACAATATTCGTACGATTAGGTAGAGGCTTTCCTATGCTTTCGTAAGTTTTTCTCCCCATAATTATAGGGTGTCCTGTTGTCAAATTCTTGAAGTGTTTCAAATCCTCTGGAAGATGCCAAAGCAATTGGTTGTCTTTTCCTAATTCATTGTTTTTTCCGATAGCAGCGATAATGGTGATCATAAGAACTATAAATTTTTTAATTCTAATTCTATTTTCTTTCCAAAGAATTTTTTAGATATTTTTTGGAAGTTTTTGGTAATATCAGATACATAAAACTCATATTTTGGTTGAGGATTATGAGGATTAAGCAGATTATATTTTTCCAAAGTATGTTTGATATAATTAGCAACAATATTAGGAGAATCTATTACTCTTACCCTAGTTCCGTAGTATTGTTTTATTTCCTCCATGAGTAGAGGGTAATGGGTGCAACCTAAAATTAGGGTTTCTATATCTTTCAGTTTTTTATTGGATAGATAATTATCGATAATGCTATGAGAAATAGGATGATTGATAAAGCCCTCTTCTATGGCAGGAACGAGCAATGGCGTTGCTAATTCTTCCACATTAATAAATTTATTAAATTTCTGAATGCTTTTTTTGTATAATTTAGAGTTGATGGTAGCTTTGGTGGCGATAACACCCACATTTTGATGAATTTCGTAAGCTACTTTTTCAGCAACAGGGTTAATTACATCAAAGACTATTGCTTTTTCTTTAACAACTTTTTTAACCTCCATTAAAGCATTAGAGGTAGCAGTATTACAAGCGATAACAATAGCTTTACAATTTCTTTCTAAAAGAAATTTAGTGATTTTTACAGAATAATCTATAATTGCTTCTTTGGATTTATCTCCATATGGAAGATGTTTCGTATCTCCAAAATAAATGAAATTTTCTTGTGGCATTAGATCTTTTATAGCACGAGCATTGGTAAGCCCTCCTACACCGCTGTCAAAAATTCCGATAGGTTGAGATGCATCTAAATTTTTATATTTCAAAATGAATATTTTTGCAAAAATAGAAAAAGAAAAGCAAAAGTCTAAAAAACTTTTGCTTTTTGGATGATAATTATTTCCCTAAATAAGCTCTATACATCCAAGCATCTTTTTCTTGTTCAGTAATATATCCACTTACTAAGGCATTGGTTCCTTCGTCATTTGCCTCGTCGGTAAGATCTAAAATTTCTCTTTGAAGTTCAATGACAGTTTTTAGGGATTGAAGAATAAGTTCTATACATTTTACTCCATCATTTACTTCTTGACTTTCTTTGATAGTGGAAACTTTAGTGTATTCACTATAATTATGTTGAGGAGCATGCCCCAAAGTTAGAATTCTTTCAGCAATTTCATCAATTTTAGTGCCTAAACTTGTATATAATTCTTCAAATTTTTCATGAAGAGTGAAGAAATTATCTCCTTTGATATTCCAATGAGCTCCACGCGTATTTTGATAAAAAATAGAGTAGTTTGCCAAAAGAATATTTAATTTTTCTGCAATTTTTTCGCAGTCAACTTCTTGTAGTCCGATGATGTTTAAATTACTCATAACTTAATAATTAATTGATTTTACCTTACAAAGGTATGTGTTTTATTCTTTTTTTCCAATAGATATTATCAATGGTTTTCAATTTATAATTAGAATAAATTATTTAATCATTAATCTCATTCCAAGCATGAAATTTCTTCCTGCTTGAGGATAATAATATGGAATTTGGTTATAAACAAAGCCTTTATTCATATACATTCTATTAAGAATATTATTTAAATTAAAATGTAAGTGAAGTCTATAGTGTTTTAAATCTAACTGATAGCTAGCCCCAAGGTCTAAAATATTATAATCAGGAATAGAAAGTAGGTTGTCTTCATTGTTGTCCAGAAATTGCTTTCCTACATATTGGTTTTGTAGATGAATATTGAAGGATGATGATAACTGATAATTTATTCCAATATTTCCGATAAAATTAGGCGAAAGAGCGATTTGTGTATTTCCTAGATGTTCTAAAATGTTATTTTTATTCGTATGAAAATTTAGATTTTTATTTTGGCTTAAATTAGCATTCGCGAAGATATTAAAGTCTTTTATGGGAATAATATTTAGCCCTAATTCTATTCCTCGGCGGTAAGATTTTCCTGAATTTTCTCTAATAAAAGCTCCTACATTATTGATTTTCCCGCTGAAAACCAATTGGTTTAGATAATACATATAGTAAGCGTTAGCCGAGATTTTTAATTTATCCCAATTTTTCTCAAAACCAAGTTCAAAATCATGGAGGGTCTCATGAGAAATATCATCTTTTGAAATAATGTCATCTCTATTTGGTTCTCGGTGAGCTAGTGCATAAGAAAAGTAAATCTTCCCTTTATTAATAAGGAGATTTATTCCTGTTTTTGGGTTGATGAAGTTAAACACTCTGTTAAAATTTTTACCCTCACTATCGTTAGCAAGAATAACTTCGGCATGGTGCTGAATATGACGAAACTGTACATCTCCAAAAAACTCAAAAGGATATGTAGTATAAATTAATTTTCCGAAAGTAGAAACATCATTTTTTTTAGATTTATTGCGATAATATTCATGGTCGGAAAGAATTTGCGGAAGTCCTAAAGCCGAATTTACATTTCCAAAATGATATCCAATATATTGATTTCCTGTACCGCCGATATTTATTTTTAATCGGTCATATTTTCCAAAGAATTGATAAACTAATCCATAAAAGTCATTGTCCAACCATTTCTTTCTGATAAGGTCAGTTTTAGTGATATTTGGAATATTAAGATTGTATTTACTTAATTTTTGGTCTTGTTTATAATTTTCATAATAGCCTTTTCCTTTGGTATAGTGAAGGGTAGCCTCTAAATCCCAAAAATTATTTAGTTTTTGGTGAAGAATAAAATGATAATGATTTTGTCGATAATTATCGGTTTCATTATCGTAATATTTAATACCATTAGAGGTATATATTTCGCCTGAATAATTGTATTTCCTATTAGTTTTGTAAGTATTCGCATCTATACCATTCCAGGCTTGATAAGTTTTTTCTTTTCCTCCAAAAGCTATAAGTCTTAATTGAGTTTTTTCTGTCTTGAATAAAGCTGTAATGTGATAGGATTTCAGGTTTGAAAATGCCCTATCGATATATCCGTCAGATTTCGTAAGGGTATATCTTGCCATTAAGGATAATTTATTATTTAAAAAACTTCCTGTTCCCGCTTCAAAAGCTCTTTTCTCACTATTGAAAGAGCCATATGATAAGTCTGTTAAAAAATAAGGTTTGTTATTAGGTTCTTTGGTCAAGATATTCACACTAGCTCCAAAAGCGGCTATACCATTAGAGGAGGTTCCTACACCTCTTTGTATGATGATTTGAGAAGTAGAACTTGCTAAATCGGAGACATTGACAAAGAATGTTCCTTGGGATTCGCTATCATTGTAAGGAACGCCATTTAGCATAACATTAATAGAAGTGCCCGCAACACCACGAATACGGAGATCAGAGTATCCAATACCATTTCCTGTGTCAGATGAAGATAAAATGGAGGTCTGATTTTTAAGTAAAATAGGTAAATCTTGACCAAGGTTTTTTCCCATCAAGTCTTTTTCTACATGAATAATTTCTTTGGTTACTGGGAGCTGTTTTGTAAAATTGACGGTTTCAATTTCTTTTACTTTAATTGAATCTGTTTTCTGTGCTATACACAGAGGACTAACGCATAGCCCTAAAAAGATAAAGCCTTTCATTCTTTTAATGATTGAAATTAATTGAATAAAAGGGGTGGATACCGGTGAGAAAACTAAATTTCCTCCTTTATTGTTTCCCTAAACAGCATTACCTGTTCTAGGTTCATTGGGTATAATCTCAGCCTTTTACAGCACCCCTTTTTTCTTCGACGCAAAGGTAAGTTTTTTTAGATAAAATAAAAACCATTCCTCTATAGGAATGGTTTTTTAATATACTTTTTAATATGATATTAGAAAGTTTGGATTAAAGATAATGATACACGAAGGTTATCTCCTGTCGCATCTTTTGCTATTTTTCTAATCGATTTTGTTGGTTCATAACTGTATTCGTGTAATCCGTAAGTAGTAGCAGTATAGTCAAGTTCTGCTGCTAGTTTTGTATTTCCAGATTTCCAACCTAATCTAGGAGATATTCTCCAAGTACTTAGAGGTGTAAGATATGTTGGAATATCTTCTCCTATAAAAATTTCTTTTCCAAATTTGGTTTTGATATCATAAGCCGTATGCTCTTTAAAACCATTATCTCTAGTATATCCTCCGAATACACCCCATTCAAAAGACGGAGAGAAATTACCACTGAATTCAGACCAGAAAGAGAAAGTACGGTTATTATATAATTTATAGTTTTCATCAACAGAAACACCACCTAATTGTAATAACTCAGAAGGGTTGTTTCCGTAGTTTGCGTAACCTTTCCAGATAACAGGACCAAAATTAGCTTTAGCATATGCTAAGAAGTTCCATGCAGAAAGGTTTCTGCCATTAAAAGTATTCCCATAATACTCTTCATCTTTATCAACTCCGTATAAATTTTTGGTGGTTTTTAAGTTAGCACCAAATCCTCCCACAAATTTGCTGTCATCACCGAATTGTAGTTGTGCATGGAATGCAGGAAAACCGGATTTAGCAGCATTACCATTACCAATAACTACAGAAGCAAAGTCTCTTTCTGTAATAGCAGCAGCAGTAAATCTTACATTTCCTTTAGTAGAGAATCTAATTTGAGGAGAACGGTTAAACGGTTGGAATGGGCTACCAGCATTAAAGTTATAAGTTCCAGGAGATACATTCGTTACGAACATTGGATGCCAATATTGTCCAGCCATGATTTCTATATCATCATTAGATAGTTTAACATAAGCATGTCTTAATGCTAACCCATTGATGTTAGCATCAGAACTACCGAAGAAGTGAGATTCTATCAATGCTTCAGATTTCATTCCAAAGAATTCAGGGCCAGCAATTTTTACACCTAATCTTGATTCAACTCCCCATCCATTAAAGTTTGCCACGCTGGCTCCTTCTTCAAATTTCGGAGCTGCTAGATCGATGTAGTTACCTTCTCTAGCTGCTACAACTTGACGAGAGTCATATGCGAACTCACCTCTTACATAACCATAAAGGGTAGCACTAGTTTCTTGTGCTAAACCTAACTGAGCTACAGCTACAGCTAATAGCGTTGTAATCTGTTTTTTCATAATGTAATTATTAATAAATTTAAAAATTATTTCTCTATTTCTAATTTCTACGGGGCAAATATACAACTTTATTTTAATATCCCGTTAACAAAAATACCTAATATAAATCATGATTTTAATTTTTTCTTAACATAAATAAGTACATTATACATTATATAATACTCAGACTTTAATACTAAAGGAATATATAAGTTAAATTCTCCAAAATGTTAAAATTTTAAAAACATGAGATTTATCATGTTTGTTGAGAGCTGTGGGTTTTGTTGAGAGATTTTATTTTCTCATTTTCAGTGATATAAGCGTGTGTTAAAGGAGGTGTCTAATGCTTTTTTATAGTTTTTAATATTTAATTTCAGAAAAAATGGTGCTAATTCAAAATTTTGTCTTAACTTGCACCCGTTTTTGAAAGTGGATTGACTTTAGGCAATATACTATTAAAGTTCTAAATGCTAAAAATAACATTAAATAATTATATACAAATGGATTTACAAACAGCTAAAAAGAAAGCTACGAGGGTTCTCATAGCTGGTATAATTTCCAATTTCTCAGTTGGGATATTATACACTTGGAGTAACTTGAAGGATGCTCTTCAGTACACTGCGAAAGATGGGTTCCAGGACAATACATTGGCGATAGATTCTGCCGAAAGAATGTATTCAGCTTGGGGACAGTCAGATTTGGCTTTACCTTATGGTATTGGTGGTTTTACTTCAGCATTTATTGTTGTATTTGCTGGAGCTTGGCAGGACAAAATAGGTCCTACAAAAGTTATTCTAATTGGGGTATTGATGACAGGGGTAGGAGCTATACTTTGTAGTTTCTTAACAAATCATCCTTACCTATTTACTTTTGTGTTTGCCATGATTGTTGGTAATGGTATTGGATTCGTATATGCTTGTCCTCGTGCAGCAGCTATGAAATGGTTCCATCCATCTAAAAAAGGAATGATTAATGGTCTTGTAGTAGCAGGATTCGGTCTTGGAGCTCTTTGGTTAGGGCCACTTGAAACGTTATTCTTAAAACAACAAGCTTTCGTGTGGACTATCGATTCATTCCCTCATTTATCATTAGAAAATACATTGAGAGTATTGGGATGTGCTATTCTTGCTATGGGTATTCCTGCAGCATTGAATGTAGTGAATCCTCCTGCAGGATATGAAATTCCGGAAGTAGAGGTTGATCCAAACAAGCCAGTAAAAGAAAATGCTAAAAAAACAGCATCTATCTCTACTGCAGCAATGGCTAAAACATGGCAAGCTTGGGCGTTATTCGCTATCTATGCTTTATATTGTTCTGCTGGTGCAATGGTAATTTCAAACTCTTCTGACATTATGAGAGTGCAGTCTGGGTTAAAAGCGGGAACTATTGCAGCTGAGTATGCAGAATTAGCAACAGCATTGCTGGGGGTAATGGTGCCAGTAACTTCTATTTCTAATGCTACAGGTCGTGCATTGGGAGGTATGATTTCTGATATCATTGGTAGAAAGAATGTGTACTATGTGATTCATACTATTCAAGCGATAAATATGTTCTTCTTCCACACTTATGATACTCCAGTAAAAATTATTTTAGGAACTATTCTTACTTGTGTGGTTTATGGTTCTGTAATGAGTACTACACCGTCTCTTGTAGCTGACTATTTTGGGCTTAAAGCATATGGGGCTAACTATGGAGTGGTTTATACAGGTTGGGGATTATCTCTAGTAATAGGTCCACAAATTGCTGCTTATTCTAATAGATTAGCTGAAGCAGCTGGAAATCCTGGTGAAGCATATTTCTTCGCTTACCACGCAGCTATCGGATTGATTGCAATTTCATTAGTTCTTGCATTCTTGGTTAAAAAACCTAAGTTTAGACAAGAAGATGTTATTGATGACTACATCTTAGGGCCAGATGAACTTAAAAAATAATCTTTAAGTTTATGAAGTATAATAAAAAACCTCTCCTTTTTGGAGAGGTTTTTTGCTTTAAAATAATTTTAATTATAGTTTCTTTATTCTTATTTTTGCTAAAAATAAAAAATTGAAAATATCAATAATAATAGCAATTTTTAATCGTAAAGATGAACTTATAGAGCTTCTAAAATCTTTGTCTATCCAAACGGATAAAGATTTTGAGGTTATTGTTGTAGATGATGGTTCTTTGATTGATTTAGTTCCAGTAATTGATTTTTTTCAAGATAAATTGAAATTACATTATTATAAGAAATTAAATTCAGGTCCTGGTATTTCTCGTAATTATGGAGCGTTAAAATCTAGTAGTGATTGGTTAGTTTTTCTAGATAGTGATGTGGAAGTGGAGAAAGATTATATTGAGAATATTAAAGAAAATTTGGTAAAATATCCAGTAGATGCCTTTGGAGGAGCAGATAAGTCAAATGAATATTTTACACCTTTACAAAAGGCTATTTCTTATTCTATGACTTCTGTATTAACTACAGGAGGGATTAGAGGGAGTAAAAAAGCTGTTAGCAAATTTCAGCCACGGAGTTTTAATATGGGAGTGAATAAAGATATATTCTTAAAATTGGGTGGTTTTTCAGAAATGAGAATAGGAGAAGACCCTGATTTGTCTATGAAATTTTGGGAAAATGGTTATAAAACTCAGTTTTATGAAAAAATTGGGGTATATCATAAGAGACGGTCAAATGTATCTAAATTTTCTAAGCAAGTTTATCAGTTCGGAGTTGCTCGTCCAATTTTAAACCAAAGACATCCACAATATGTTAAAATTACTTTTTGGTTTCCAAGTTTATTCTTGATAGGGTTTATTTTTAGTTTGCTATTATATTTGTTTTTAGGATTTGGAGTGTTTTTAGTTGTATAT
>CAUTLL010000001.1:0-34558 GCA_963539275.1 uncultured Flavobacteriaceae bacterium | reverse complement strand
AATTTCCCCCTGCAAAAACTTGCAGGGAATTTTTTTATATATTTGTACACCAATTAAACTTTTATATACTCTATGGATTATAATGAAATTTTAGATAATTTAGTAAATAGTATAGATAAAATTCCTAGTGATAAGAAATATTGGCTGATAAGAACTCAATCAGGAACTTTATATGAAGTCTTTGTAGAAAATAATTTTGTAGGACTCGGACATACAGAGGTTTCTTTAAGGAATTTAGCTTCTATAAAAAACACCTTCACAGAGACTAATAGAAGATTGTCTAATATAAAAGATTTAGTAACAGAATTTTATACTGAAAACGGAGAGTGTACTAGAACTAAACAACAAATAGGATTAATTGCAGGACAAATTTCAAGTTTTTATGAAGAAGTTAAAAAGGGAGATATTGTAATTATACCATCTTCTAATTCAGAATTTGTTTCTTTTGGAATAGTTCAAGAATCTTCTGTTGCAGAGTTTTCCGATGAAGAAAGAAGAAATTTTGAATATGAAAACCAATTTTTAAATAAACGAGTAGAATGGATACAAGATTTTCCTAAAAAATCATTAGATCCTAATTTATTTAAGATGTTTACTTCTCATCAAGCGATTACTAATGTCAGCAAATATGCAGATGTCATAGAAAGAAGTTTACAAGATTTCTTCATTTTAGGAGAGGAGGCTCATTTCATTATTAATGTCCAATCAAGACATGATATAAAAGCAAAAGATTTATTTAGTCTAGGATATAATCTTTTAGAACTAATAGATGAAATTGCAGGGCATTTAAATTTGAATGGAATTTCTTCTGATGATTTTGAAATAAAAATAAATCTTAATAGCCCTGGTAAAATAGATCTTAAATCTTCCATTAAAAAGACTACTTTATTCGCAGGAATAGTCTTAACTATTGTTGGGGGAGGATATACATCTCACGATGGAAGTTCTATAAAAACAGAGGGAGTAAAACCTTTAATAGAGGCTATATCTGATTTTCTTGATAAACAAGAAAATAGAAGTATGAAAAGAGAAATTTTTAATCATTCTAAAGATAGTTTGAATATCAAAAATCCTGATGATATGATAAAAATCCTGAAACAATTCGACACAAATAAAGATATACCAAAATAATTTATAAATTTGCACTATAGAAATGAAAAAATGTTTTTATTAAATCTCATATCAGTCATTAGTGCATTTATTTTCGGAGTAGGTATTTTATATATGCTCATGGATGCTACGATAGGAAAAATAAAATTTTTCCATACCGATAGAGAATGGTATGGATTACAGATAAAAGACTTTATCTTTCTAACTATAGCTGTCATCATATTATTGAGTAATTTTGATTTTTATAGACCATATTAAAAATAACCACCTTTTTATTTGGTGGTTATTTTTTTATTCCTATATTTGCAGTGCTAAATATCATCATCAGAAATAATCTGATATAATTTTAACGAAATAAAAGTCTTCCCCGTGAAGTGTGGTTATTAATCTTTTTCTGATTGATGATGTTTAGCGACAATCCACATTATCGGGGATTTTTTATTTTTAATTAATATAAAATGCTAAACATCATCAAACCAGCACCACGCACGAAGAATAGTAATGCGGTGCAAAGCAGAAAAGTTACACTTTTAGAGAGTTTAAGAAGTTTATTCAAAAGAGAAGAAAAACTCATAGAGCCACTGGCATTTGCAAGGCTGTATGGTGGGCATCTCCAGATGAGCTGTGATAAAGGAATCTACAAGGTGGCTTTCATCTCTCCTACACAAAGAGCCCATGCATGGGGCAGTTCTTTCCCTCAGGCTTACAAGAATATGCTCAGATTGTTTCACCAAAAATATGATGCGTAATGGAAAAATTCAATGACGATTTCAGCTGGTGGTTCAGTTGCCAAATGGAGCTATTCAAAGACAATGATGTCCAAAAAACTCTCTATGAAATAGAAACAGAGCATTTGCCTAACTTTGGGAATATCACAGAAAGAGAAAAAACTATCCTAAAAGAAGTGGTTTCGCTCTCTTTAAGGCTCTCATTTATCCTAAAATATTACCCCGAAGAAGCTGGGCTACTCATCAATAATATATCCTCATACTATGGAAGATTACAAGGAAATCATCAAGGAGCTATTCCTGAGGTATTATAACCAGGTAGGCTCCAAAGAAGAAAAAAGGCTACTCACCACGCAGTCTATCTTAACGATGATGCAAGGGATTATCCCCAATGAGCCCATCGGTGAGCATGATATTTATGAAGTGATGAAGGAGCTTAATTTTCGGCAAGAATTAGAAATACTTTACGATAAAATTTGTATTTTTGAGGGAGATAAAGAAAAGAATCTCCCTCCTGAATACGAAAAAATAGAGACAGGTAGAGTATTCAAGTGGGTGGTCTATGAGAAAAACAATGGAATATAGAGAAGAACTATCCATCGCCAAGAAAGCCGAGCAGATGCTCACTTCTGCCCTGAGAAACAGAACCCAAAGTTTTCAAGAGCATTATCACAAAAAAGATAATGACAAATCTCTGAAAGAAGCAGAAGCAAAGGCAAGTTTCAAAGAATACGGCAAGAAAAAGGAAGGCAACCAACATGTTTTCATGCGGAGTTTAGCCATCAGAATGCCAAGGCATGGCTTCGTACAGCATTATGGTGTAGATACCATCAGAAAAGGTGGCGATAGGACAAGAAACTCACCGAGAAGCATTACCTATCACTATGGAGGACATTATTTCAAAATGAAAGCCACACCCTTCATATCCCAAGCCATAAAAGACAGCGGTGTAGTGGAGTTTGTGGCGGAGAACATCGGGAAAGTCAGAGCCGAGCGATTTGGTGAAGAATTATTTTTTAATCTTTCATATTTTACAAAATGATGAATCTATTAAAATTTTTGGTCATTGCTGTCCTATTCATTATTCTTTTGCCCATTGCACTTGAGCTATTAAAAATAGTAGTTTCATTATTACCTTTAGCATTGGATTCATTATGGGATGCATTCTGCATTATTGGAGCATTATATTTTGTGTATTTTATTTATAAAGGATATATCTCAATTTTAGAATATTTAGAAAAAAAGAAATCTGAGAAAACAGAAGATATTGCTCAGGATAAGAAGAATATTATCACCACTTTTATCATAGCGTTTATTATTCTACTTTTCGTTATTCTTGTTTTATTATTCAGAGATTCTTTAGGGTATTGGAGCATGGCTCTTGGTTTATTGCTCATTTATCTTCTATTAAAAAAGAAATAACAGGCTGATGAATTTCAGTCTGTTTTTTTTGTCCTTTTTTATTCATTCCTTTTTTTGGATTTTGGCATAAAATTAAAAAGATGTCAAAAATCACCAAAACCATCGTCTTAAAAGTCAGTGGCAAAGAAGTAGAAAATACATTCAGCGGACTGGGAAAAGTAGTCAGAGATCTGGAAAAAGAACTCAAAAAACTCTCTCCTGGCACAGAAGAATTTAAGAAAAAAGCTACCGAACTCCGAGAAGCCCGAGAGCACTTTAATCATATAAAAAATGAAATAAACACCGTTAATGAAACCTTAAACCAATCGGAAGGAATTATCCAAAAAGTTTCAAGTAAATTTTTTAATTTCGGAGAAATATTCAAGAGCTTCAATGCGATTAATTTCGTAAATTCTATTACAGGGAAAGTAGTCTCTGTTTCCGATGAACTTTTGAAAATTTCTGATGCAATGGCTGATGTCCAAAAGACTACTGGAATGACCATTCAAGAAGTCAAAAAACTCTGGGATGAGTTTGATGAAATGGACACCAGAACTTCTAAACTGGATAGGTTAAAAATCTCTGAAACAGCAGGGCGTTTAGGAATTCCAAAAGAGCAAATTGCTGAGTTTACCAAAGAAATTGACAAAGTATATGTAGCCCTTGGAGATTCTTTTCAGGGTGGTTTAGAGGCTGTGGTGAGCAGTGTCGGAAAGATGAAAGGTCTTTTCAAAGAAACCGTAGAGCAAGACTATGCAGTCGCCATTAACGGTATAGGTTCTGCTCTTAATGAACTTGCTGCCAATGGAACTGCCAGTGAAAGCAATATTGCTGATTTTACATTGAGAATAGGGGCTTTACCTGATGCTCTAAAACCGAGTATTGATAAGGTTATGGGGCTTGGTGCTGCCTTTGAGGAGAGTGGTGTAGATTCTCAAATTGCTGCTTCGGGATATTCTAATTTCATGAAAGTAGCTGGGGAGAATTTGGACAAGTTCGCCTATTCTATGAACATGAGTTTAGAGGAAGCAAAAGAACTTTTTAACTCTAAACCTGAAGAATTTTTCTTGCGTTTTGCCCAAGGAATGAAAAATATCCCCGCTGATGAAACCGCCAAGATTTTTGATAGCCTAAGCCTTAAATCCCTGGAAGTGCAAAAAGCTATAGGAGCTGCTGCGAACAATACCGATGTTTTTACCGAAGCAATGATAAGAGCGGAAGTAGAAATGAAAAAAGGGACTTCTATTACCAACGAATTTAATACCAAAAATGAAAATGCAGCTGCCATTTGGCAAAAACTGAAAAATACCATTTCAGACATCTTTACCGAAAATACCTTTATCAACTGGTTTGAGGGAGCTATTTTACTATTAGGATATTTAGCAAAAATAATCGTAGTAGTAAAAGATAAAATAAAAGAATACGGAGAAACTCTCACCAACATAGGAAAAGTAATCTTGGTGGTAACTACAGCTCTTGTCTCCTACCGTGCCGCAATGTGGCTCACCGTAGCGGTAACCAAAGAAGCCATGAAGCAAACCATACTCTATACTGCCGTTCAGAAAGCACAAAATATTGCTAATCAAATCAAATTATTCTTTCAGTTAGCAGTCTCCATTCGCTCTGCTAAAGATGCTCAGGCTTTATTTAATCTAGTTACAAAAGCTCATCCTTTTGCACTTTTAGCAAGTGCCATTATTGCTACTGTTGTCGCCTTAAAAACCTTTAATAAAGAAACTGAACAAAGCATAGAAAAACAAAAAAACATCAATGATGCCTACACCGAAGCTGAAAAAAGTATTGTTTCTCAAAAAAATGAATTAGAACGATTATTAAAAACAGCTCGTGATGAGAATTTATCTAAAGAACAAAGATTAGCCGCGATAAAAAAACTCAATGAAATCTCGCCTGAATACCTAGGTTTTATCAATCAAGAAAATATCAATACTCAAAAAGTAACCGATGCAGTTTCTGCCTATGGAAAAGAGCTATTAAGACTATCTAAAATCAAAGCCCTTACTGCAAAATTAGATAAGATTTCTGAACAAAAAATAGATGCTGAAAAAGCCAATGTGAATGATAATTTAGGCTGGGTAGATAAAGGTATTAACGCTTATTCCAAGTTTTTCGGAGGAAAAGATGTGATTAAACTTAATCAAGATAAAAATAAACAATATGAGATTTGGAAAAAGAATTTAGGAAAATCTGCTGCCGATAAAAAAATGGAAGAATACCAGCACATATATAATGCCAAACAAAAAAATATTGACATTCTCACCGAGCAAGAAAACGAAATCGCAGGAGAAATAGAAGCTCTCCAAAAACAAGGAGGAACAGCAACTCCCGTTCCTACCAACACCATCGCTCCCAGCGAGGGTAAAAACCGACCTGCCAAAGACAAAAAAGCAGAACAAGACAGAAAAAATGCAAATGATGTAGAGAAAGCAAAAAGCACCTACGATAAAGCCCTCTCCGCTCAACATGAAGCAGGGCGAAAAATGGTAGAACTCCAAAGAGAACTGGAAGATGAAAAATACAAAATCATTCAAGAATCTGAGGAGAAAGAAAAAGCATTGCAAAACATTCGCCACAACCGAGAAGTGGAAGATATTCAGCACAAAAATCAGCAAATCCTTTTAGAAATACAAAAAAATAAAACCGAAATAGAGAAACTCCAAAGAGATGCCAAAGAAACCCAGTCCCCAGAAGCCAAAGCCACCTATCAAAATGCTATCGCTGAAATAGAAAAAAGCAATGCCCAAAAACTTGAACTTATCAAGAAAAATAATGAAATCATCTCTCAAACAGAAGAAACTCACCAAAAAGAAATTTACAAAATAGAAGAAAAATACCTCCTGAAAAGGCAAGATGAAAAAATCAAAGCCAAACAAAAAGAGATAGAAGATAAAATCCACGAAAAAGAAGAAGAAATCCAAGCCATCACCACTTTGGAGGAGGCAAAAGAAGTTCTTGCCAATAGAAAACATCTTAAACTTACGGAAACTGAATTGAAAAACATTCGCACTCTGGAAGATGCTAAAAAAGCCCTAAGGGAAAAAGCCCAAAGAGCTATTTTGAAGGAACAAAAAGAGGCAATTACTGCACAAATGAAAGAGCTTAACAAGCTCATCAATGATCCATCATTCTCCGAAGAAGCACGAGAAAAACTCCGAAAGGATTTAGAGGAATTTAAAAAGCAACTCCAAGGCATCAAAGCCGTGATTCAAGGGAAAGAAGAAAGCGATAAAGCCGCTCAATACAATGAAGAAAAAAAGAGCAAAGATGCGGTGGATATTTTAGGGTTTTCTGCCAGTCAGTGGGAAGAGATGTTTAATAATCTCAAAACCACAGAAGGGAAAATCCAAGGGATTATCATGGCTACCCAAGCCCTCTCTAATGCGTTTAGACAGTTTTCTAAACTCCAACAAGCCCTCAATGAGAGAGAACTCCGCCGTTTTACCCAAAATCAAGATAAGAAAAAACAAGCCCTTTTGAAACAGCTCAACCAAGGGCTTATCACCCAAGAGCAATACCAAAAAGACATTCAAAATGTAGAAGAAGAAACCGCCGAGAAGAAAAGAAAACTCCAAGAAAGAGCCGCAAAAGCTGAAAAGGCTGCCAACCTCATGAGTGCCATCGCTGGGACAGCATCGGCAGTGGTTAATGCTTTAAAATCAGCTCCACCACCTGCTAACTTTGCCCTTGCAGGAATTGTCGGAGCATTGGGAGCGGTACAAATAGCCACCATTGCCGCTACTCCTATCCCAGAGTTTGCAGAAGGTGGTTTTACAGGTATTGGTTCTGGGAAAGCAGATAGGACAGGCTTCAAACCTGCTGGAATCGTCCATGAGCAGGAATATGTAACCCCAAAATGGATGCTGGAAAACCCCGTGGTCGCTGATGTGGTAGATTGGATGGAGAGCATCAGAACGGGGCGTACTGCCCTACCCCAAGCCTATGCCGAAGGTGGTTTTACAGAAGCAAAAAACACTGCTCCAATAGAGAAACAAATCCCTCTGTCTTCTCAAAATGAAAATCTTTCAGAGCTGAATCACACGCTTTATCAATTAAATGAAACACTCAATGAATTACAAGACAAGGGGCTACAGGCTTTCATCGTAGAAAATGCCGAAAATGGCAAAAAAATGCAAGAGATGATTTCTCTTTATGAAAAAATAAAACAGAAAAATGCAAGAAAATAAAAATATAAAAATCAATTATTTTCAAAGATTGAAAATTTTTGAAAATGAAAATATTAACAAAACTTGTGATGAACTCTCGCAGTGGGTCAAGGAAGAAACAGGCTGTGAGCTGATGATTATCGGTTCTGTGGCAAAAATCTTCGCTGGAGAATTTTCGGAAGATTATCAGCCGAAAGATATAGATTTTGCAGTCGTTCGTGGGGCTTTTTCTCATTTAGAAAGATATTTAACTCAAATGAAAAATGTCGAAATGATAGAACACCGCCCCCGCCGAATGATTCTCTACTCACAGGAAAAAATCTGCATTGAGATTTGGAGAATCCCCTCCCTTGATATTGAAAAAGAACAAAAAAAGTATTATAAAAATTTAATCCCTTATTTATATGGCAGTAAGATTTAAAGAAAGAAAAGAGAGCGTTTGGGTTCCTACAGGACAGGAATCTGCCGATGGACATAATGAATATTATACTGTAACGGTGCCTATCAGAGAGTGGCAAATCACCCCTGAAAACATCAGCAGTAACTATACCCCTGGGGGCAATGTCCCACATATTAAAATGAGTATCACTTTCCCTGAACTCTCTGAATGGAGTGCTAGAGATTACGATAATGTCATCTATGAAGTAGATGTTTTATATCAAGGAACGGCAAACAATTGGTTAGATTTCAAATCTCCAAATTTGATCATGAACCGCTTCTCGGGGATCAATCCTATCAATTATCCTATGGAGGTTTCTTATAGAAACCTTTCTCTACTCCCAAAAGGTATACACACTGCCTCCATCATCATTAAAGCCTATGAACAGAAAGGAAAAGAAAAAATATTCATAGAAAACTCACCGCCCGTGAGAGTTAATCTCAATGTCAAAGAAAGCACCACCACGGTGGATATTGACCTCGTGCCTCGTAATATTATTTTCAATAAATCTACTTGGAAATTTTCAGGAGATCTCCCTATTGAGATTTCTGATATTTCTTTTAATGATGTGAAAGGCTGGGGACTGTGTGCCATCTCTCTTGACCAAAGCTCTGGCAAATCCATCATCAATTTCAAACCATCCCCTGACACTACGGAGCTTGTTCCTTATATGCCCGATGGAATTTATAACTGGGAGCTTGAACTCCTCAAAGAAGGCAAATATTACAAAGGCATTCCTATCATTTTTAATCTTATTGATGGCACTCAAAAGCCTGATTTTTCACTTACTTCTACTGAATTTGATTTTGTCATTTCCAAAACTTTAGGAGAGCAAAAAATGGGAAGTGTGAGCATTCTCAATCCTCTCTCTTTACCGATTACTTTGGGAGCTACGCCCTCTTTCCTAGAAAATATTCAGATTAAAGGAAATGAACTTACTTTCCAGACCAAATCTGCCGAAGTTTTAGACTTGGGGAAATATTCAGGGGAAATCGTCCTGCATTCTGGTTCGGTAGAAAAAAGAGTGAAAATCAACCTAAAAGTCATCCGAAACATTGAAAGTGATTTTAAAGATAAAGCCTATTATTTTGCCCTTGATCCGAATCAAGTAAAAATCACCAAAACCAATCCAAAAGCATCTTATGTAACCATGATTTTGGAGATGTATTATCGTGGATATGACAAGGAATATCGCGAGAGACAAGAATACGCTCAGCATTATTTCGGAGAAGAAATCATTTTCTACCCTGGGGAAGAAATTCAGGATTTTTTCATTCATGCCCAAGAAATAAAATTCCAAGAACTCATGCAATACCAATTCTCCATGGCTTCTGTGAATATCATCATCAAAGAATTTGATGCCGAAGATCATGAGCTCTCCGAGGCTCGGCTGAATAATCTTTTCTTCGTGCCTGGGAAGAAACCCAAATGCTTCCCCTTTTTCACTGATTTTGCCAAAAGGAGAACTTTCCCCGAGAGTAAAATCAGAATTAACACCGATGCTCTCACTTCTAAACGAGCCTTTGATGAGATTTTCAGTGCTTATTCTTTACCAAAGCCTACGCTCTCTCATCAGTTTGAAATCTGCTCTCTGGATTTTGAGCGAAAGCTTTTTAATGCCAATCATCAGGAAACTATTTCTGCTGGGGAAATAAGCTTCATTCCTTTCCCTAACCCACCTGGTGGAAGGCTCATTCATCTCTTTTTTGAGAATCAAAATTTGGTCTTAGACTGGCTCACCTGCACAGGAGATTATCACAGAAAATTTGATTTTACGCATATCACCAATGAAACCAATGGGGAGAAATTTGGAGCTTTAGAAACAGAAACTCTGGTACTAAACACGGGCTGGATTTTAAGAGAAGAAATAGAGCTCATCAACGCACTTATAAAAAGTAGTTTTTGCTTCATTATCATTGAAAATAAAATCATTAAAGCCCGACCTATGAACAAGAAAAATGAGATTTTTAATACAGCCGAACAGCTCTACTCCACAGATTTAGAATTTAACATCAAGCAAAATGAAAGATAAATTTATCACCAATGAAGGCATAGAAATCCCTCTCCACGAGTCCGCCTTCACTTATGTAGAAGAAAATCCTCGTTTTAAGGATAGTTTTTGGACAAACTACACCTTACCCATTGACTATCATTATACTCGTGATTTTTTGAGTAAATTTGGGCAATATTCTTCCCTAAATAATAAAAATTTAAAACGATACCATGAGGGCATTCATATCTTTGAAGGCTCTCCTAGGAAAGCCAAATTAGAGATTATGGAATTTAACAAGAATTCTATTAAAATACAGATTGACAGTGGTTTTGAAACACTCCCTAATTTTGAAACCAAACTGGAAGATTTGCCTCTATTAGACCTTAAAGTCAATGATATTTATGACCATGCCAATGAAATCGTCTCCAAAAAATATCCTGAAACCAACTATAATTTCCCCAAACTCTACACCGATAAATACAACCTAGAAGATGAAGCCTATCAGTATTTTGATTCTATGATCAATAACAGAACGGATCTAGAAAACACCACAGGGAAAGCCTTCCCAAGAAATAGAATTGAGAATGATTTAGATGTTTATAATAAGAATATCATCCACCCTTTACCCTACCTTCTTTATGTCCTAAAAGTAGGCTTCAAAGATGCGGGGTTTATCCTTGATGGAGAAATTTTAGAGGATAAACATCTCAAACAAAGGCTCATTTGGAGCAGTAAAGAATACCATAATACAGGCGAACAAAAAGAGCATAAACTCATCGTTTATCATCAAGAATACACCGATATGGATGGCAATACAGGGCGGTGGGAAAAATTTATCAAAATCACTGCCCCTGGAAAGTATCGTCTCCTTGTGAATGGAATTGATAACTCCGCACAACTCCTCGTGAAAGCGAAAAACATCACCGATATTCCCATAGAGCAAAGCCATAAAGCCATCAGCACTTTTTCCATCTCCGAAAATGAAGCCGAAAGAGGTGCCGTGCTTACCTTCAACTACTCTGGTATTTTCAAAAGAAATCAAAACGATAGCCAAGGCAAGAGCATAGGCGTGGCACAAATCTACATCACACCAATAAGACAGCACACCAAAGCAGGAACCCCCATTCCCTATATCTTCAATGAAAATAGGGTTAATCTCAAAAAAGCCGTCCCTGAGATGACCTTTGGCGAACTAGTAACGACCATTAAAAATTTAAGAAATTATGACCTTGAATTTAAGGGAAATAAAGCTATCATGAATACCATCAAAGTGATTCAAAATGATGGAACTCAATTAGAGGATTTTAGACAATTTGAAGTAGAAAACCCAACTCGGTTATTTAACGATAAAGTGAATTTTAACATTACCTTCCCTGAAAATGATGCCGTGGAGATTAAAAACATCTTCTTTGATGAAAATGGCTATCATATCAATGAAAAAAATACCCCCAAAAAAACCACCGAAATCAGTATCAATATCTTCACACTTCCCATGGTGCTATTTCGTGGGGCTTGGACGGCTAAAGCTTGTGATGATACCGCTCTGATGCTGGTTCATTACGATGGACTTAATGATTATGGAGACAATCATGCTAGTAATCCGCCAGGGCTTATTGATGAGAATCTCGCCAAACATCTCAACCCTTGGTTTCAAAACAGGCTGACCAATTATGTCTATAAATGGACCTTCATCACCGAGAAAAATAAAATCCGAAAGTATAACATTCGCTCCGAAATTTTCTGCTATGGAAAACGCCACCAAATCAAATCTTGGACAAAAAAATCCCTCTCCGAAAACCTTTATTCCATAGAAATTGAAACCGAGACTTATTGAAGTTTTTTATAAAAAAAGTCAGTGGAAAATTTGCAAAATACGAATATTCGTAGTATATTTGTAGTGTTAAATTTAATATATAAAGTTCTGAAACTAACAGAACAAGAAAAGGAGCTCATTGAAGCCATTAGAAACTTCAAGAAATCCAAACACAATTATTCAGTACAATTAGAAGAATGGATAATTAGATTATTTGAAAAACTTCTTTACGAAGACTAAACTCAAGCACCGCCCATGCGGTGGTGCTTTTAATAAAATATAAAATATGGAAATAACTGCTAGTAAAAAACAATCTGTAAAGGAAACATTAAATGATATTGCTCTTGATATATCTTGGGCTAAATTGTCTAAAAAATATTTTGACCGCTCTCCATCTTGGATATACCATAAAATAGATGGTATAGATGGAAACGGAAATGCTGGTGGATTTTCTCACGAAGAAATGGAGCAGTTCAAAGGGGCATTATATGACCTCTCGGAGCGTATCCGCAAGACTGCCAACCAGCTATAAATAAAATAGTTTTCATAACTATTGCTTAAATTTAACACTAATCCCCACCCCAGCGGTGGGGATTTTTTTTATCTTTGTAAGGCTAATATACTCCTAAAAAAGCACGGCGTTTTCTCATGAAAATAATGTGCTTTTTATTATTTTTGTGAAAAGGAATATATTGGCGATGGAAGAATTAGAAAATCTCTGTAATGAAGTCTTGCAGAAAACCCAAGAAAAAGGAGGAAGAATATCCGCAGTGTATTATCAGCAGTTGGTAAAAAATGATGAGAGATATTTTAGGCAAGTGAAAATGAAGCTCTTCGCCTTGGGGTTAATAGAAAACCGCGATGACAATAAAATAAGGCTCACAGAAAAAGGTCTGAAAGTAAAAAATATAAAAGAAGCGGAGAGAATGGATAAGCCACAGAACCGACTAAAAAAATGGGCTTTGGCTTTTTTAGGTATAGTGGTGGCTTCTGTCATTGGATACCATACAGAGAAAGTGATAGAGTTTATTTACCGCTTATTAAAAATAAATTGATATGATACAAAATGTTATTATAAGAATAACCTACATTTTTTTATTCTTTGTAGGGCTTTTATTGGTTTTTGTAGGGCGTAAGCCACAGCAAGAAGACTACCTTGTTCTAGGAAAAATCATCTTTACTATTGGTCTGCTGGGATTATTACTCCATAATATAGACCATAAAAAAAACTAAAATTTCCCCTGCAAAAACTTGCAGGGAATTTTTTTATTCTTATATTTGCAATGCTTAACAATGTTTAGGGAAAATCCCTAGAAAACTTTTTTATTTGTTTATATTATAACCCTGAAGGAGGGTGTAGTCGAGAGGCTACACAAATCGTTTCCCTAAATGATTGTTAAGCACCTCCTAACGGGGTTTTTTGTATTTGGGAAATAAATTTTTAATTGATTAATATGCTTAACAATCAAACCAAAGCACCACGCACGAAGAATAGTAATGCGGTGCAAAGCAGAAAAGTTACACTTTTAGAGAGTTTAAGAAGTTTATTCAAAAGAGAAGAAAAACTCATAGAGCCACTGGCATTTGCAAGGCTGTATGGTGGGCATCTCCAGATGAGCTGTGATAAAGGAATCTACAAGGTGGCTTTCATCTCTCCTACACAAAGAGCCCATGCATGGGGCAGTTCTTTCCCTCAGGCTTACAAGAATATGCTCAGATTGTTTCACCAAAAATATGATGCGTAATGGAAAAATTCAATGACGATTTCAGCTGGTGGTTCAGTTGCCAAATGGAGCTATTCAAAGACAATGATGTCCAAAAAACTCTCTATGAAATAGAAACAGAGCATTTGCCTAACTTTGGGAATATCACAGAAAGAGAAAAAACTATCCTAAAAGAAGTGGTCTCACTCTCTTTAAGGCTCTCATTTATCCTAGAATATTACCCCGAAGAAACTGGGCTACTCATCAATAATTTATCCTAATATAAAATTGACACCAATTTTTATTTAATTGGTGTCAATTATTTTAATCATCCATTAGATACATGCTCTGCATACTCTCTGCTTTTACGATGTGAACATAGACCATGGTAGTCTGAATATCGCTATGATCCATAATAGTTTGCAAGTCTTCTATTTTACCTCCTTTGCGGAGAAAATTGGTCGCAAAAGAATGCCTCGCAACATGGAAATGTACTTTTTTCTTTATGCTACAAATACTCGCTATTTCTTTCAATGCCTGATTTATTTTCTGATCACTTACCCATTTTATAAATAAATCTTCATTTTCATTAAGAATTTTTTTCGCTGTTTTATTGATGATAAGGGTATGATTATGATTGGTTTTAGTACTTAAATAAGTGATGGTATTGCCTCCCAAATCCTCTCTTTTCAATTTCTTAATATCTGAAATCCGCAAAGATGTATAACAAGAAAATAAAAAATATCCTAATGCTAAGCGATGATGTGGCTTTATAAATCCGCTATCATAATAAGATTTTAACCGATCTACTTCCTCTATCGTGAGATTGATTCTATTGCCTTTGGTACTTCCAGGTTTAATATCCGATAGATCTACATTTAGAAATACTCCATACTTTTTTGCTATCTTCAAAAATTTCAAGATAATTTTTATTGATGAGGCTATGGTTGTCGGAGCATTCTTTTTAATTTTGGATAAATATCCTCTATAATTATTAATAAACTCCAATGTTATTTCTGAAAAAGGAATAAACTTCTTATACTCCGATAATTTTCCTATCTCGCATTGATGTTTTCTATAAGAATTAGGTTTTAATATTAAATTATCAGTATGATATTTCATAAAAGAAATAAAATCATAATTGGGAGTTTTATTCTGAAATTCCTCTATCAATTTTTCTCTTGAAAGATGTATTTTAGATAAGCGATAATGCACTCGGATATCAGAAATCTTAGCAAATGCTTGATCTAAAATAAGATTAATCGTATCGCTATTCTCGGTCTTTACTTTTGCTCTTTGTTTCGTTTTATCCCAGTTCTCTGGTCGCACAAAAACATCCAATGGAAGTCTATCTCTCTTACCTTCAGAAGATATACTAAGGTAAACTTGGGATTTTCCCTCTTTGTTGAGATAATTTTTTAAATAAAATCTTACATTCATAGGCACATATATCTTTTTAGAGAGTGCCTGTAAATTTTCTACGGAATGAAATTGCTCTAACATGCTTCAATTCAATATTTTGAAGATGCCTTTTGCAAAATATGACACTAAAAAAATAGCTCTGTGTCTTTTTCGGTGTCATATAAAACAAAAAACAACTTAATTAAACTTCTATAAACCGTTTAAAATAAGCTGTTTGTTAATTTCTTGTGCCTTAATTGGCCATTTTGTAGACCCACAGGGACTCGAACCCCGAATGACTGAACCAAAATCAGGTGTGTTACCAATTACACCATGGGTCTGTTTGTTTTAACTGGTGCAAAGATAGTTTTTTTTTCATTAACTCCAAAACTTATCGCTTCTTTTTTTATTAGACATGTTATCTTACTGAAAATCAAATGAGTTTTTTATCTTATGATGATGCCATTTTAGGTTTTATTCATGAGAATAAGGGTATTTTGGTTTTATGATATATAAAAAATGGTACAACAAATGAAAGAAACAATTAAAAACACCCTTTCCTGATTAAGAAAAGGGGTTCTTTCGTTTAGTCTCCTACTCTATTCTGTATTTTAGATATAAAACAGCTTAATAATGCTCATATTTATCAGCAAATCGCTCATTTGAACCAGTAAATCGCTCATATTGACCAGCAAATTGCTCATATTGACCAGCAAAATGCTAATATGGATAATAAAAAAGCACCTTTGGAGGTGCTTTTTATAGATATTAGGCTTGAGGTTCTTTATTCGGAGTATCTTTTGACGGTTCGGTCGCTACTTTTTTACGAGATTTAGCAAAGAACTGCTTACATTCATTGTATTTATTCTCAAATCCCACCTGTTTGGAGCGTGCCCGAAAGGAAGCATAAGCATAATCTTCTAAGGCGTCTTGGTAGTTATCAAAATCATGCAAGATTTTTGAGTTATTCACTCTCGTTATCGCTGAGCTGAGCCTATTCAGTATCTTTTCCAGCTCCTCTCTACTCTTAAAATCTTTCTCAAACTCTACCCAATCCACATCTGGAGATTTCAGCTCAGGCTGTGCCTTTAAGAAATCATGAATCTTATTGATGAAAAGCTTATTCTGCTCATTCACCCTACCGTATTTATGCCTATCCTCTGCGGTGAGATTGATAGTCAATGGAGCTAATGCCTTTTCTAACACCCCCAAAGCATCACTGATGGCCTTCACTTGCTCACCAGTCAGATGCGTACTGTTTAAATTTAAAATACTCATATTGATATCATATTAAATTGGTTTCAAAGATGATGATGACTGTATTTCTATTCCTTACAAATATAGGAAATAATCATATATATTTCACTGTTTAATTTCTCTATTTTATTTTTTATCCTAAAAATCTCTCATGATAAAAAAAACATATAAAAACTACTGATTAAGAACAAAATAGAAAATTTACAGAATAAGAAAAATATAAATACTTTTGCAGCCTCAATTATAATACAATGAAGAAAAAGTTTATTCTTTTAAGCATTGCTTTTCTTTCTTTATTCGGAGCACATACGAAGGCTCAGACTATTGATGAGGCAAAAGCCAAAACAAAAACAGGAAAGAAAGTAGGGGTAAATACAGATGTTCCTACAAGAGCATTAACGGTTCAGAACTCTGCGGATAATGATGGGAAACCTCCATTAAGATTGGTAAACACTCCACAATATGACCAGAATGTAAATTCTGCCATGGATGCAGATTTAGGAGGTAATACTCAGGCTAAAACTAAGTATACAGACTATAGACCTCTTGTCATTAATAGTGTAGGTGATGTCTATCAAGGTGCTCCTATTACGAGTACTCTTAGCGTTATCACTCTTAAAGTTAGTAATGTAGACCAAGATTGGATTAGTACATTTGATACAGGTATAGATTATAATAAATATGCTGTAGCGATGATGAATTATACTCTGGTAACACCAGATGATAAAACAGCGCTCGTAGCTAACAGAGGTGCTATCCCTAATTATTCTTATGGAACCCAAAATACTTCCCTACATTCTGCTAGAGTAGCACCTCCTAATGTTAAATTAAAAAAGAGCGGTTCTAATTGGGCAGTTGAAGCAGACTATCCTAGTATGTCCTTAACAAGAACTGATCCTAGCGTGCCTACTGATATTGGTACAGCAGTAAATGGTACATGGGTATTTACACTCCTAGTAGGTAAAAGAGATTTAGTAAACTTCGTAGAGCTAAATTTTGATCAAGGAGGAAGGAGCTCCGGTTCAGGAAATAGCAACGCTACATATAAACAAGCCTTAGAACAACTATTAAAAACACTTAATTAATCTAAGTTATACAAAGCACTCTCTGTAGAGAGTGTTTTTTTATTTAATATTCAATCAAAAATACTTATTTTTGTACAAAATTATTCAATAATGGCAAAACAAGAAGATATCTTTAAGAAAGTAGTTTCTCATGCTAAAGAATATGGGTTCATCTTCCCATCGAGTGAGATTTATGATGGTCTTTCTGCAATATATGATTACGGACAAAATGGTATCGAGCTAAAAAACAATATTAAGCAATATTGGTGGAAGGCGATGATTCAGCTTAACGAAAATATCGTGGGTCTAGACTCTGCCATCTTTATGCACCCTACTATTTGGAAAGCTAGTGGGCATGTAGATGCTTTTAATGACCCTTTGATTGATAATAAAGATAGTAAAAAGCGTTTCCGTGCAGATGTTTTGATTGAAGACTATTGTGCTAAGCTAGAAGATAAAGCAATCAAAGAAATAGAAAAAGCGAGAAAGAGATTTGGAGAGGCTTTTGATGAGGCTCAGTTCGTTTCTACCAATCCAAAAGTATTAGAATATAGAGAAAAACAGAAAACCATTCTTTCCAGAATGGCTAAATCTCTAGACAACAATGACCTAGCCGATGTAAAAGCCCTAATAGAAGAGCTAGAAATCTCTGACCCTGATACAGGCTCTAAAAACTGGACAGAAGTAAGACAATTCAACCTTATGTTTGGGACTAAATTAGGTGCTGCCGCAGAAAATGCAATGGATTTATACCTTCGCCCAGAGACTGCACAAGGTATTTTTGTGAACTATCTCAATGTACAGAAAACATCTAGACATAAATTGCCTTTTGGGATTGCTCAGATTGGTAAAGCTTTTAGAAATGAGATTGTAGCGAGACAATTTATTTTTAGAATGAGAGAGTTTGAACAAATGGAGATGCAATTCTTCGTACCGCCAGGCACAGAACTTCAATTCTATGAAGAATGGAAACAAAAACGACTTAATTGGCACCTTGCCCTTGGTCTTGGAGCGGAGAATTACAAATTCCACAACCATGAAAAATTGGCTCACTATGCCAATGCCGCTGCGGACATTGAGTTCAAATTCCCATTCGGATTTAAAGAGTTAGAAGGTATCCATTCCAGAACGGATTTTGACCTCTCCGCTCATGAAAGATATTCAGGTAAAAAATTACAATACTTTGACCCTGAAAGAAATGAAAGTTATGTGCCTTATGTGGTAGAAACTTCCGTAGGTTTAGACCGATTATTCTTAGCTCTATTCTCTCACTGCCTAAAAGATGAAGTACTAGAAGACGGCTCCGAGAGAACGGTACTCTCTCTCCCACCTGCCCTAGCACCTGTAAAAGCTGCTATCTTACCTCTGATGAAAAAAGATGGCTTGGGAGAATATGCAGAAAAAATCTTCAATGACTTGAAACTTGATTTCAACCTCATCTATGAAGATAAAGACAGCATCGGAAAACGATACAGAAGACAAGATGCCATAGGCACGCCTTTCTGCATCACCATAGACCATGATACGCTTACTAACCACACGGTAACGATAAGACACAGAGATACCATGGAACAAGAAAGAGTACCAGTATCTAACCTTAGACAAATCATTGATGATAAAGTGAATTTCAGAAACTTATTATCAAAGATATAACTAAATGATACGCTTAGCCTTCAAATATTTTATATTCGGAGGCTTTTTATTTTTCTTTTCTATATCATATTTTAGGTTCTGAAATGATATTTTTAGGTAATGAAGCGAAGTTTTTAGGTGATGAAGGTAAAACATTTAGGTCGTCAAGGTAAAATTTTAGGTTCAGAACCTAAAAATATCATCTCCCGAGCATAAAACTGCACCTCCAGACCTAAACACTTCGTTATTTTAGCCTAATCATTAGACTCTATTCCCTATAACTATGGTAAATCTTAATAATAAACCTTATCTTTGAAGAAAAATTTTACTTTGATATTCTAATTTTTAAGTAGAAATTTCAAATCATAATTCTAATTATAAAAAATAAATAACGATGAGAAAAAACATTGTCGCAGGAAACTGGAAAATGAATAAAAATTTTCAAGAAGCACAAGAGCTAATGCACCAGCTTTCAGATTATATGAAAAATCATAAAACTAATTGTGAAGTTATGATAGCTCCTCCTGCTCTATATTTAGCTACAGCAAAAGAAACTTTCAAAAATAAAGAAGTAGGCGTCTATGCACAGGACATTTCAGAGTATGAAAATGGTGCTTATACAGGAGAAATCTCTGCAAATATGCTCAAATCATTAGAGCTAAACGGAAGTATCGTGGCTCATTCTGAAAGAAGACAATATCATAGCGAAACCGACCAATCTGCTGCAATAAAAATCAAAAATATTTTAGGTAAAAACATGATTCCTATATATTGCAATGGTGAAAATTTAGAAGAAAGAAAATCAGGACAATATTTAGAAGTCATTAAACATCAAACAGAAACGGCTCTCTTTGGGCTATCTGCTGAAGAAATACAGAAAGTAATCATCGCTTATGAACCCGTTTGGGCTATTGGCACAGGAGAAACGGCTACGGCAGAACAGGCACAAGAAGTTCATTCTTTTATCAGAAATCTCATCGCTGAGAAATATGGAAAATCTATCACCGATGAAATATCTATTCTCTACGGAGGCTCTGTAAAACCTAATAATGCCAAAGATATTTTTTCTCAGACAGATGTAGATGGTGGATTAATAGGAGGAGCCGCTCTCAATATTGAAGATTTTTCTAAAATTATAGAGGCTTTTAATGCTTAAAATAAAGTAAATATGGAAATACTTTTAGCAACTCATAACCAACATAAAAAAGAAGAAATCCAACAAATATTAGGAGAAAACTATTACCTCACAAGCCTTACAGATTATCATATCTTTGAAGAAATAGAAGAAAATGGCTCTACCTTTCATGAAAATGCACTCATCAAAGCAAAATATTGCTTTGAAAAAACAGGAAAAGCAAGTGTAGGAGATGATAGCGGATTGGTAATCCCTGCATTAGATGGTCGCCCTGGTATTTTCTCTGCTCGATATGCTGGATCCCATGATTTTGATGCCAATATCAACAAGGTTTTGGAAGAAATGAAAGGCATAGAAAACCGCGAAGCTTATTTCATTACTGTAATGTGCTTGATAGATGAGACACAAATCCCTCATTATTTTGAAGGGCGTGTTTATGGGCAAATCACCCATGAAAGAAAAGGTGAAAAAGGCTTCGGATATGACCCTATATTCATACCAAAAGGTTATACAATCTCCTTTGCAGAGATGAAACCTGAAGAAAAAAATAAAATCAGCCATCGCTTTATCGCCGTACAACAATTTTTGGAGTTTTTACAAACTAATTTACATAACTAAAATATTTTTCAAACTTATCTCGGAATATAAAATCTCTACATTGCATGGAGTTTCACAATACACTCAAATTAAACTATTTTTAAAATAAAAATGAACAATAAGACAACTTATACAAAAGAGTGGCTAAAAGAAATCAGTCCCAACGAACCTTTAGTCATCGCTGGTCCATGCAGTGCAGAAACAGAAGAGCAAGTATTAAACATCGCTCACCAACTAAAAAAAAATTCAAAAATTAAATTCTACCGAGCAGGAATTTGGAAGCCAAGAACTCGCCCAGGAGGTTTTGAAGGGATTGGCGAAATGGGACTGAAATGGCTCAATAAAGTAAAAAAAGAAACAGGACTTAAAACAGCAACAGAAGTGGCTAACCGAAATCATGTACGTTTAGCATTAGAAAATGATGTAGATTTACTTTGGATTGGTGCTCGCTCCACTGTTAGCCCTTTCATTATCCAAGAAATCGCCGATGAACTAGCAGGAACGGATAAAATTATTTTAGTTAAAAATCCTGTAAATCCAGATCTCACCCTTTGGATTGGAGCATTAGAGCGTTTGCAGAGAGCTAATATTAAAAATATAGGTGTAATTCACAGAGGTTTCTCTACTTATGAAAAAACTAAATATCGTAATATTCCAGAATGGCAAATTGTCATTGATTTGCAAAATCGTTTTCCAGACTTACCGATTATTTGTGACCCTTCCCATATCGCAGGAAATCGAGAACTAATTGCCGAGCTTTCTCAAACCGCCTTAAACTTAAACTTTGATGGATTAATGATAGAAAGCCATTGTAATCCTGATGTGGCATGGAGTGATTCTACTCAACAAATCACCCCTGAAACTCTTTCTAAAATACTAACCAACCTTATCATTCGTCATCAAAACACTTCAGAAAATGAATTTCAGAGCCAACTTGACAGCTTTCGTTCACAAATTGATTTATTAGATTCTCAGCTCTTAGAAATACTAAAAAAAAGAATGAATATTGCTGAAAATATTGGAAATATCAAGAAAGAAAAAAATATTGCAGTACTACAAAACAAAAGATGGAACGATATTTTAGAAAATATGATTCATAAAGGAAGCTTACATGGATTATCCGAAGAATTTATCTCTAAAATCTTCAAAGCTATACATCAAGAATCCATTCATAGACAAGAAAAAGTCTATAATAAAAAATTAAAATCAAAAAACTCGGTCTTATAAAAAATAATAAGGCCGAGTTTAATACCAATAATTTTTTTACATTAAAATTTATCCAAAAGCTCTTTAATTCTTCTCATTGCTTCAATCAAAACATCTTCTGAGGTCGCATAAGAGAAACGGATACAGTTTTTATCTCCAAAAGAAACCCCACCTACCGTAGCTACATGAGCTTTTTCTAATAAAAACATCGCAAAATCATCAGAATCATTGATCTCCACACCATCTAATGTTTTTCCGATATAATAAGAAATATCTGGGAACATATAAAATGCTCCTTTGGGTTTATTTATCTTAAATCCTTTAATCTCTTTAATCATATCATAAACCAAATCTCTTCTTTTTCCGAAAGTATCAATCATATAGCGATATTCTGCAGGATCTGTTTCTAATGATTTGATAGATGCTCTTTGGGCAATTGTATTCGCTCCAGAAGTCATTTGCCCCTGAACTTTATCACAAGCTGCGGCTAACCATGTAGGACATGCTGAATAACCTATTCTCCAACCTGTCATAGCATAAGCTTTTGACATTCCATTAATTACTGCTGTTTGTTCATATACTTGTGGAAATTCTGCGATGGAAGTATGTTTCCCTTCATAATTGATAAACTCATAAATTTCATCAGAAATAATGGTAATTTGCGGATATTTTGCTACTACATTTGCAATCGCTTCTAATTCTTCTCTCCCATAATAACTTCCCGAAGGGTTACAAGGAGAACTGAATAACAACACTTTTGTTTTAGATGTAATTGCACTTTCTAATTGCTCTGCTGTAATTTTAAAATCCGTATCTATCGTAGTCTGTACAAAAACAGACTTCCCTCCCATCATCTTCACCATTTCATCATAACTCACCCAATAAGGCGTCGGTAAAATCACCTCATCACCATCATTTACTACCGATGCTATAACATTAATAATAGACTGTTTAGCTCCATTAGAAACGCAAATTTGGTTTGGTTTATAATCTAAATTATTATCTCTTTTCAGTTTTTTACAAACTGCCTCTCGAAGTTCTAAAAAACCAGCCACGGGAGAATAGTGGCTATAATTTTCATGAATAGCCTCTATCGCTGCTTGTTTAATATCCGTAGGAACATCAAAATCTGGCTCCCCTAAAGTCAAACTAATCACATCTATCCCTTGAGCCTTCATCTCTCTCGCTTTATTCGTCATTACGAAAGTCTTAGAATAACTCAACCGGTTTAATCTATCTGAAAGTTTCTCCATTTTTATATTTTTGAATTTAATTTGTAAATATATAAAATTTAATATTTAGATTCTAATCTATCTCCCAGATTCTTCCTTTAGATGTTCTACCGTTTTCTTATCATTTCCAATAAAAATTCTATCTTCATCTATAAAAACTGGTCTTTTCAGAAAACTATAATGATCCAATATCAATATCTTATAATCATCTTCATGCAATGAACTTACATCTAAATTCCTTGCTTTAATTTGAGTAGATTTTTTACTAAATAAAGCCTCATAAGTCCCTGCGAGTTTATACATTTCTTGTAATTCTTCTTCGGAAATGCCTTTTGTTTTTATTTCTCTTTTTTCCCAATGGTCTAAATTTAATTCAGCCATAATCCTCTTGCAAGTCCCGCAAGTTTTCAAAAAATATACTTTTTTCATATTATTTAATTTTTAAAAATTTCATATCAAAAAAACACCAATCAGTTTTCCATTCTAAAAAAATCTTCGTATTCTCTCCAAAAATCCTCCATTTTACTCATATTTTCATTAAGAAATAGCATAGCTTCCTGCCAAGTTTCTCTGTTATGAATACAAACTCCCATTTTCTCCACAAAAACGCAAGAAACTTCCTTGCCATTTTCCAACTCATAAGACTCTGCATAAACCACTTTTGGCAAATAATCTCTCTCCAAAATATCTTGTAATGATTGTATTTTTTCAAAATATTTTATGCGATGCTCCAAACTCCCTTCAATCTCCATTAACACCATAGCTTTCTTCGTATCAAAATTAAATTTGAAACTCAATCCTTTTATTTTGGTTTGATATAAAACCCATTTTCTTGGAAAATATTTTCCAAAAGAAGTCCAAAACTCTTGTCTCATCTTTGCCGATTCTTCTCTACTAAACATATTTTTCTTTAATGATTAAAATACTAAAAACCTTCTAAAGCTCCCAAACCAAACAACGCAAAATCATATAAAGCTGGGTCTTGAGGATTATACTTTCTCAATTTTAAATCCAACTCTTCTACGGCTTTCCAATCATTTTGTTTTCGTTCCAAAATTCCTAATTTCCTTGCAATATTACCACTATGAACATCTAAAGGGCAAGACAAATAAGCAGGGTCTAACTTATCCCAAATTCCAAAATCTACCCCTTTATTATCCTTTCTCACCATCCATCGTAGATACATCATAAGCCTCTTACATGCTGATTTTCTATACGAACTACCAATATGCTTATGACTACGATGCAATTCCGAACCTAAAAAAATATTTCTAAATCTTTCTAATGCATGATAAAAATTAATTTCTCCATCTCGTAGCAAAAAGAGATTTTCTAAATTCTCATTTTCTTGATAAACTCTTTTCAAATTAAAAACAAAAACCTTAAAATCCTCTGCATTAAAAGTTCTATGCACGGCCTTTCCTTCTATTATGGAAAAATGACTCTCTTGGACATTCATCACAAAATCATAGGGAGAATTCCCCATTATATCCATCATTTTATTTGCGTTTTTGATTATGGATTTCCTATTCCCCCAAGCAATAATTGATGCAAAAAATCCACTAATTTCTATATCTTGTCTCAAAGAATAACGATGTGGAATCTGTATTGGATCTGTTTCTATATAATTTGGAGTATTAAATTCCTCTGCTTTTTCATCTAAAAAGTCAAAAATTTCAGCCTCTATCATCATCTATTTGGTTTATATTTTTATAAATACACTTCTACAATTAACCAATTTTTATCGGTTTCAAAATTTCTGGAACAAAAGTATTCTCAAAAATAGTCCTCGCTTCTTGCTCAAATTCGGTATAATCAGAATAGCGGTTAGAAAAATGACCTAAAATTAGTTTTTTAACCTTTGCTTTTTGAGCAATTTTTGCAGCTTCTAATGCCGTAGAATGTCCCGTATATTTCACTAAATCCTTCATTTCATCTAAAAAAGTTGCCTCATGATAGAGCAAATCCACTCCTTGTATAATAGGAACAATAGATTCTGAATATTGTGTATCGCTACAAAAGGCATAAGAAACCGATGCCTCTGGCGGCAATGTAAGAATCTCATTATTAATAATATACCCGTCTTTTAAGATAAAATCTTTTCCATTTTTGATATTTTGATAATCACAAATTTCTATCTCTGGATATTTTTTTATTTCCTGCATATTAAGATGCCGAGATTTAGGCTTTTCCTTAAATAAATATCCATTACAATAAATTCTGTGCTTCAAAGGAATTGTATGAACCTCCACTCTATTATCTTCAAAAATAAGTTCAGATTTTTTGGATTCTAATTCATGAAAAATCAAATCAAACCCCTTATTCGTTTCTGTCAATTTTAATATAACTTCCATTAACTCCTTTATTCCTTTTGGGCCATAAATATGCAAGGGGGTCTCCCTTCCTAACAACTGAAAGGAAGAAACCAAACCCGGCAGTCCAAAACAATGGTCGCCATGCAAATGCGAAATAAAAATATGATTAATTTTAGAAAATTTCGCTTTCGCTCTTCGGAGTTGTACTTGAGTCCCTTCTCCACAATCTATCAAAAAATTTCTTTCGCTCATTTCTAAAAATTGAGCAGTAGGAGCTGATTTTATAGTGGGTATCGCTGAATTATATCCTAAAATTGTAAGTATTACACTCAAAGCTAAAAATTTGTTCACAATATACAAAAACTTTGAATTTATCCCTTATGAAAATATCTTTATCAATAAAAAATTTAAACCAAGCGTTATTTAGAATAAATAAAAATAATATATTTGCAAAAATTTAATTTACATTAAAATCATTATGAATAAACTAATCATTGGAGCGTTTGCCCTTTCAGGCATCGTTCATATCAATGCTCAAGTAAAAAAAGATTCTATAAATAAAGTATCTGATATTGAAGAAATAGAGCTTTTCGGCGAAAGCAAAAAACAGCCCAAAGGCTTAGAAATCATTACCCGCCTACCTTTAAGCCCACAAGAACAAGTACAAAATATTTCCATAATTTCTCATAAGGCTATCTCTGAAATGGGAGCTCTAACCATCACAGAAGCTGCAAGAAACATTCCAGGCGTAGTGCTATTCAGTAATTATGGAGGAGGTTCAGAAAGTATGTCCATTAGAGGATATAGAGGAACTCCAACCTTAAAAAATGGAGTTTTGATGAACTCTGATTTTAGAAGAAGTTCTATGATTGCTGATATGCAAGGAGTTGAGAGCATTCAGGTTATCCGTGGAGTAGCAGCTATTACTCAAGGTGTTACAAACTCATTAGGCTCACCAGGAGGAGTCATTAATATTATTACAAAAACTCCAAAATTCATCAATACTACTAATATTGGCTTTCGCTATGGAAATTGGGATACTTTCCGTCCTACATTAGATTTTCAAAGAGTTTTAGATAAAAATGGAAAAGTCGCTGTTCGTCTCAATGTAGCTTACCAAAAAAATCATTCTTTCACAAATCATGTAAAAGGTGAGCGTATTTATATAAATCCATCCGTAGCCTTCCGCCCAGATGATAAAACAGAATTCATCTTGCAAATGGATTACCTTAACAATGAAAGAACTCCAAATAGAGGGACTATCAATCTAGCAAATAACGGCATTTATGCTATTTATGATGTCAAAGAAAAATTCTTCGGTTTTAAGTCTGATAGAACTGAGGAAATTTCTTATAGTTATATGATTTCTGCCGATAGAAAATTATCCGATAAATTGAAAATCCGTGCAGCTTATATGGCAATGGACAATGAAAATGAATCCCTCGCCACTGGCAAGCTCAACACTATCGGTAAAGATAATATCAATTATGCAATGAGAAAAAGAACCGTAGGAAAAAGTGGTGGTAAAGATTTGAGCAAGGTATTTCAAGTAGATTTTATAGGACATGATATTAAAACAGGAATCTTAAAACACACTTTTCAAGTAGGTTTTGATTGGCGACAATCTCAAACAGAAACTTATACCTACTCCAAAGATATAGATATAGATGTAATAAACACTATAGAAGATTTTACTAACATCCTAACTCCTACACAATTAAATCAAGTAAATACCATTACAAAAACAGGAAGCATCATTAACCCTGCAACTCCTACCATAGGTGTCATGGCACAAGAAGTTTTGGAGTTCACAGAATATGTAAAACTATCAGGAGGTATTAGATATAGTAAATTTAACGGAAACTCTCAAAAAGGGAGAAAATATGCTTGGGACCCATCTGTTGGGATAATAATGTCCCCTATTAAAAATATTAATTTATATTTCTCCTACACTACTTCTACTGATTTAAGAGATAATAATAAACCTCTGGAACATGGAGGCACTGTTGGTCCTTCTAAAACTAAGCAATGGGAAACAGGGATAAAGACAGATTGGTTCGATGAAAAATTAAAATTTAATATTAATTTCTTCAAAATGAATCTTAATAATCTTTCTTATATAATTACAGATACAGCTGGAAATAAAACGCCTTTCTACGGATTAGCAGGTAATTTAAAAAGAAAAGGAGTAGAGGCTGAATTAGTAGGGAAAATTCTTCCTGAATTAGAAATCATGGCAGGATACTCTTATTTAGATGCCCAATACAAAGATAGCCCTAGTTATGTAGATGGTTCTGCACCTATTATGACTGCCAAACACACTGCAAACGGCTGGGTAAATTACACCTTCCGCAATGGTACTCTAAAAGGATTAAACTTCGGAGGAGGTATCTATTATGTAGGTAAAAGGCCATCTAATGACCATGTATTAAAAGCTAATATTATCCATAATACTGACGCTACTAAATATTTTGATTTTAATGCATATACTACTATCAATGCTCAGATAGGCTATATATATAAAAATATCGAAATTAAAATATTTGCAAATAATCTCGGCAATTCTATCGGATACAGTGCTTATTACAGAGGTGGATTTATCAATAGGACAGACCCAAGAAACTTTGCCGTACAAGTAAATTATAAATTTTAATTAAAAAACTTAATTTTTCAAATATGAAACTTACACATTTATTTTATACGGGACTCTTGGCATCAACTGTAATAGTATCATGCCAAAAAGAAGAAAAAAAACAAGAGCAAACACATCAAAAAGAAGAAAAAGCAGGACATCAAAAAAGACAACCCTTAGATTTTTCTTCCGTAAAAGCCGAATTAAAATTAGAGGCTGAAAAAGAAAAATCTTTTGATGAAATTGTTACTAAATATCAAAAATTAATTGAAGAAAGCCGAGAAGCTGCTAAGAAAAGTGATAAAATGGATAGGGTAGCATTAGGAATTAAAAATGAAGAACTTACCCTTCAACAAGCTGAGGAAATGGCAAAAGTCCTTACCGCCAAACAGATGATAGTTTTCAATAAATTCATAGAAGAAAATACCAGAAAAAGACCTAGATACAATGACCAACTTCTAACAAAAATACAGCAAGAAGTAGGACTTTCTGAAGAACAAATGAAAATAATAAATGCTGCAAATGATGCTTTTGAAAAGTCCTTCCATGATGCTCATGATATCTATCATGGAAATAACGATTTAGCAAAAGAATATTGGGAAAAATTCGATGCTCAAAGAAAAGCAGTGATAGAAAAAACTCTTACTCCAGAACAATTTGCTAAATTCAAAGAATTAGTCAAAGAGGTAAAATTTATCCCTCGTAAGAAAAAATAATTTTTCATTTTACTTCAAATTTTTCTATAAAAAACCGAGTAATAAAATATTACTCGGTTTTTTTTATAATCCTAAATCTTTTTTAATCATTTCTATCTTTTTTTCTAAAATATCAACTTTTGAAGTATATTCCTTCAATGAAGATATCTTATCTTTTACTGAAAAATAGAATTTAATTTTCGGTTCTGTTCCCGACGGGCGAATTGCCACTTTGGAACCATCTTCTGTATAATAAATGAGCACATTAGATATTGGAATATCATTCATCATTACTTTTTCATTTGTCACCAAATCCCATGCTGTTTGCTCCTGAAAATCCTTTACCAAAACTACTTTTGCCCCAGCCAATGATGATACAGGACTATTTCTAAAATCCGTCATCATCTGCTTGATTTGTTCCGCACCTTCCTTGCCTTTTCTGACAATATTCACTAATCCTTCTTGATAAAGTCCCAATCTTTGATAAATCTCTATCATATACTGATACATGGTCTTACCATTTGCCTTACACCAAGCTGCAATTTCACAAGCTAATAAAATAGAGCCACACGAATCTTTATCCCTTACAAAATCCCCAGTCATAAAACCAAAACTCTCCTCTCCTCCACAAATAAATTTTTCCTTACCTTCCACATCGCTAATCATCTTTCCAATCCACTTAAAACCCGTAAGCCCAGCCTTACACCCTACTCCATAGTATTTTGCTAAATCAAAAAACACATCAGAAGTTACAATTGTAGAACCAATAAATTCTTCACCTGTGATTTTCCCCTCTTTTTGCCATTGGTTTAGAATATAATCGGTCAAAATCATATTCGTTTGATTTCCATTTAATAACTGTATTTCCCCTTCTAAATTCCTTACCGCAATTCCCAATCTATCTCCATCAGGATCACAACCAATTACAATATCTGCATTTTTTATTTTTGCTAAATCCATAGCCATCCTTAAAGCCGATGGTTCCTCAGGATTTGGGCTATCCACCGTAGGGAAATTTCCACTTGGTATCATCTGTTCCTCTACTAAATCTACCTTAGTAAATCCTGCTTTTTTTAGTGCTTTTGGAATAGTAGTATAAGTTGTCCCATGGATAGCTGTAAAAACAATGTTCAAATTCTCCCTTCCAACATTCTGATAAAGAGATGCTTCCATACACGCTTCAATATACACCTCATCTTGCTTCTCATCTATCCACTCTATAAGGTTATCATCTCCATTAAATTTAATATCCTCAAATTTAGTATTTTGCACCTGCTCTATAATTGCGGCATCATGTGGTGGCACAATCTGTGCTCCATCATTCCAATACACTTTATAGCCATTATATTCTGGTGGATTGTGAGATGCAGTCAAGACAATTCCTGCATGACATTTTTTATTTCTCACAGTGAAAGAAAGCTCAGGGGTAGGTCTGTGTTCCTTAAATAACAGAACTCTAATCCCATTCGCTGTTAAAACATCAGCCACTATTTTTCCAAATTTCTTAGAATTATTTCTTACATCATAAGCTATCGCTACTTTAATATCTTCTTGTGGAAATTGCTGATGCAGATAATCTGTCAATCCCTGAGTTGCTTGTCCAAGAGTATATTTATTCAATCGATTAGTTCCTACTCCCATTATCCCACGCATTCCTCCTGTTCCAAACTCCAAATTTTTATAAAAAGAATCCTCTAATTCAGAAGAATTTTCATCAATCAAAGCTTGAACTTGTAATCTTATTTCCTCATCAAAAGTTTCTGTAAGCCAACTTTTTGCTTTTTCTATTGTTGTCATTATAATTTTTTATTTTTTTCTTAAATTTCATTTTCTATATGATAATTTTTATGCCCTCTATTCGTTCTGATAATCAGCTCTCCTAAAAAACCAGAAACAAACAATAATGTTCCTAAAATCATCATCGTAAGAGCGATAAAAAACCATGGTGTTTCTACAATTAAATGCCCATAAATTTTCTTCACATAAACATGATATAACTTTGAAATTCCTAACCAAAATGCAGAACAAAAACCAATTAAAAACATCAATGTTCCTACAGAACCGAAAAAATGCATAGGCCTCCCTCCAAAACGACTCACAAACCAAAGCGTTACCAAATCCAGAAAACCTCGTATAAATCTCTCCGTTCCAAATTTAGAACTTCCATAAGGTCTAGCCTGATGCCTCACCTCTTTTTCTATAATTCTATTAAATCCAGCATTCGCTGCTAAAACAGGAATATAACGATGCATATCACCATAAACATCTATAGATTTTACCACCTGCTTTTTATAAGCTTTGAGACCACAATTAAAATCATGAAGATAAACCCCAGATACCTTTCTCGCAGCTGCATTAAAAAGTTTTGAAGGAAGATTTTTAGTCACCACATTATCAAACCTTTTCTTTTTCCAGCCACTAACAATATCATAATTCTCATTTTTCACCATATTATACAGTTCTGGAATCTCTTCAGGGAAGTCTTGCAAATCCGCATCCATGGTAATAACTACCTCGCCCTGTACCTTCTCAAAAGCTGCATGAAGAGCCTGTGATTTTCCATAATTTTGGGAAAATTTTATTGCATGAATATTATCATTTTCCTTACAAAACCACTCTATTATCTCCCAAGAATTATCCGTACTACCATCGTCTATGAACCAGATTTCATACGAAATTTCATTCTCCAAACATACTTTATTAATTCTAAAAAATAATTCGCTAAGTGATTCTTCCTCATTCAATAAAGGAATTACTATAGATAAATTCATTATAAAAATCTTCAAAAAATTTGCCCAAATTTACATAAAACTATTCATTTTTCTATATAAAATATTTTAATATTGATTATCAATGATTTATAAATTATTTATTAATATTATAGCAAAAATAACTATATTATTATCCTGCAATTCATATATTTGCAGTGGCAAGTCCTACACAACCAGCTCCTGAAAATCCTCCAGGGTGGGAACACAGCAAAGGTAATCGGTCGTAGCGGTGTGATGTAGATAGCTTGCCTTTTTTCATGACTAATAATAAAATTTATTAATTCCTTTTATTTTTCATTTTCTTAATCTTCACTACTTATCCTAAATATTGATGTCAAAACGGACAACAATATACTAAATATCAATGTAGAACCAATACCTTCAATAACAACTCCATCTATAAAAGCCCCAGCTAGTAAAACAATCACAGCATTAATAATCAATGAGAATAACCCAAAGGTAAAAATCGTCAAGGGCAAACTCAGTATTTGCAATACAGGTTTTACAAAAATATTAAGAACTCCCAGAATAATAGCAAAAATAACCGCCGTTCCAAAATCTACAAAATGTACTCCATCTAATAATCGTTGAAGCACATAAGCGATGATCGCATTAATCAATAAATTAAGTATAATTCTCATTTTATTATCTTTTATTTTAACTCTATTTCCACACCTAATTTAGGTAAAATTAATTCAACTCCTTTTTCTTCAAAAAATTTTAATACTTCTTCATGGTTAATAGCAATAGGCGGAAAAGTATCAAAATGACAAGCCAATACTTTAGATGCTTTCAAAAACTCTGCTGCTACAAAACTTGCTAACTTTGCATCCATGGTATAATATCCGCCTATAGGTAAAATCGCCAAAGAAATTTCTCCAAAAATTTTAGGAAACCACTGCATATCCGTCATCATTCCTGTATCTCCTGCAAGATAAATATTCTTTCCTTCATAGCTCAGCATGTAACTACTTGGTACTCCTCCATATCTACCATCAGGGAAAGAACTCGTGTGAGTTGCTTGGAGCATAGTAATCTCCAAATCTTCTACCTTCGTTGTCCCCCCAATATTCAAATCGATATTGTGAGTATGTCCAAAATAGGTACAAATTTCAGGTTGAGCAATAATTGTAGCTTTTGGATAATGTTCCAAAACCTCTGCCACATCAGCTATATGATCATAATGAGCATGAGTAATTAACGCAAAATCAATATTTTGCTTTGAAATTTCAAAACCCGATTGCTCTTTTTGAAAATTATAGAAAGGGTCAGTTAAAATATTTTTACCTTTATAGTTTATCAGAAAGCAATTATGCCCTAAAAATTTGATTTTCACAATTTTAATTATTTTTCAAAAATTCAACGACTATCTATATAAAATTTATTGCACAATTTTACTCATTTTTTAGTATTTTAGCAAAAAATCTATCTATGTTTAAAGAAATCTTAAGGTTTGCAATCGCTTTAATTTTCCTCCTATCAGGTGGTGTAAAAGCTATAGACCCTATAGGATTTTCTTTCAAATTAGAAGAATATTTTTCTCCTACGGTGTTTAATTTGGAATTTTTAGCCCCTTTTACACTTCTCATAGCAATTTTTATTGTTCTATTAGAGTTGATTTTAGGTCTATTCCTTTTACTTAAAATTCAAATTAAAGTAACTCTTCTTTCCTTAATTTCTTTATGTATTTTCTTTGGATTTTTAACTTTTTATTCTGCTTATTATAATGTAGTTACAGACTGTGGTTGTTTCGGGGATGCCATTAAATTCACTCCTTGGCAAAGTTTTGGTAAAGATATTCTCCTACTTTTCTTATTAATAATCCTTTGGATTTATGAAAAAAAATCCGTTCCAAATACAAAATTTAACATTGCAAAAGGTTGGAGTACAATTTTATATTTTGTAATTTTTCTATATATTTTATTTTCAGGAATTTATCATGAACCTTTGATTGATTTTAGAGATTATAAAATCGGAACGAATATTAAAACCGAAAAAGAAAAAATTGCTCAAAATCCATCACAATACAAACTAATTTATACTTTAAAAAATAAAAAAACAGGGAAAGAATTAGAAGTTAATCAAGATGATTATATCAATAAAAACTATTGGCAAATAAGCCAATGGGAAATTCTCCCTAAAAAAACAAAATCTGAACTTTATAAACAAGGTTACACTTCAGCTATTGAACATTTCAGAATAGAAAATATTAAAGGAAAAGATATTACGGATAGCATTCTTAATGCTCCAAAAGCTATGCTACTTTTTTCTTATAAACCTGAAAGAGTCAAAAAAAACGAATTAACAAAAATGGAATCTATAGTTAATCAATCAAATAGTGAAGCTGTAATTTTCGGTGTTTCTCCTCAACCTGAAACATTCAAAATTCTCCCCAACGCAACTATGGATGCCACCGCAATAAAAACTATCGCAAGAAGTAATCCATTTATCTTAGTATTAGAAAAAGGAAAAATTATTAGTAAATAAATCAATATGAAAAAATCTAACAAATCCATCGCAGGATACCATTTGCTGATGATACTTTCAGCTGTAGATCATAAGTTTTCTCCAGAAGAGGGAATAAAAATTCAAGAATATTTAGCCGAAGAATTTCCTTTTAGAGTTAATTTAGATAACGAATTAGAAGCTATCGCATCCCTTCAGCCTGAGGCTTGGAAAGATCATTTTGAATTTCATGCTCATTGCTTTTATGATGATTCCACCGAAGATGAAAGAAAAAGATTTATAATCTTTGCCAAAACTTTAATCAAAGCGGATAATAAAGTAACCGATAGAGAACATCAATTTTATAAATTGTTAAAACACATTTGGAAAATTAACTAAAAAGTTGCTTTCTGGCAACTTTTTAATGTTTTAATAAGATAGCTTTTTCAACTATTTTCCCTACCTTTGTAAGATAAGTTTTTATTCATTATGAACATTCAACAATTAGAATACTTAATTGCCGTAGATAAATACAGACACTTTGGGAAAGCTGCTCAGGCGTGTTTCATTACACAACCTACATTGAGTGCTATGGTCCAAAAATTAGAAGAAGAATTAGATGTAAAAATTTTTGACCGTACCAGCCACCCTATCCGAACTACTGATATAGGCATTCAAATCGTAGAACAAGCAAAAGTCGTGATGAATTCAATCATGGAGCTTAAAAATAAGGCTACTCTACTCAATAATATTTTAGCTGGGAGAATAAATATTGGTATTATTCCTACAGTATCTAATTTTTTACTAC